>CAZFNY010000001.1:0-16571 GCA_964520275.1 Candidatus Woesearchaeota archaeon
TATTTTTTCCCCCAAAAAATTCTTCACCAAAACCTCATCATTTTTTATATCCAGGGTGAATGGGAAATGACTAAAGCAAATTTTTAACTCGTATCTGAATTTTTCCTGCACCCCTTTAACCATATTATTGATATGTGCAATGGTTGTGTTGATTCTCTTTTTTTCTTTTTTTGTCGCCTTCTTGCTTCCAAGGATTATTTTATTGCCTTCTTTTTTCAATTCCAGCCCGTTCAAATTAAACTCTCTTTTATTTTTCCCCTCTTTTCCATTTACAATTATCACAGAGCCATCTATCTTAACCTCAACACCTTCTGGTATCTCTATTTCCTTGAATAATATTTTTTTCATTTTATTTTAATAAAAATACGCTATTAAACATCCTCCAGTCCCTTCGTTTTGCGCTTCTTCATGTGTCATCAAACCTTTGTTGGTAGAGATGATTATTGTCCCAATATTCCTTGAAGGCAGATATCTTCTTCTGTATCTCTCAAACTGGGTTTTATCCACAGTGAATCTCGGCTTTATAGCCTTGCATTCAAACAATTCCCCGA
The DNA here is from genome assembly GCA_964520275.1 of Candidatus Woesearchaeota archaeon. Lineage (GTDB taxonomy): Archaea > Nanobdellota > Nanobdellia > Pacearchaeales > GW2011-AR1 > CAZFNY01. Next base: position 552 of record CAZFNY010000001.1, read on the forward strand.
TTGAAACTTCAATGGACTTTTCTTTGCTGTCTATCTTATATTTCTTTATGGCACCTTTCTGTTTCATTATTTTAAGAATTTCAATTAAAAGATTTGAAATTCTTTTTATCTCTACATTTTCCTTTCCAGATTTTTTTGCATTTCTTATCATGTTAAGTGCGTCAGCAACAATATCTTGGCTCATTTTTTCCTCCTATGAATATTTTTTGAAGCCTATTTCTTCAGCAATTTCTCTGAAGCAATGACGGCATAAATTTAATCCGTATGAACTTATATGCGCCCCAAACCTTCCACACCGCTGGCATTGTTTTGTGGATATACCTGTTTTTCTTTCTTTGGGCTTGTTGTGTTTTATAAATTTTTCTTTGACTGCTGGCTTTCTCTTCAGTTGCTTGGTTACTTTTTTCCAGTCGCTTGTTGTCATTTGAAATATCCCCAAAGTTTATTTTTTTCTGCCATGTTTAAATAAATTCTGTCCCGAATTTTTCCTTCATAAATTTAATTATTTCTTCTTTAGTGATTATCTGTTTTTTTGGAATTTTTCCTTTTTTTATTTTTTTAATTCCCACTCTTTTGCCGGTTCTTTTGAAGACAACAGTAACATCAAACCCCATAATGCCAATGTCTCTTTGGTATTCTATCCCAGGAATCTCTATATACTCTTTTATCCCAAATGAAAAATTATTTTCGCTTATCTGTTTTTCTTTTAGAGTATTGTCAATTGTGTTCAGCATCCTATTTAAAAATTCTTCAAGCCCCTCTCTTAAAGTTACCACTGCTCCAACTTCAAGTCTTGGCCTCACTCCCCAGGTGGGAATTCTTTTTTTAGACATCATCTTGGCAGGTTTTTTTCCAGTGACTAATTTAAGCAGTTTCACTCCCTTTTCCAGAGCTTCTGCTGTCCCGCCCACATTTAAAACAACCTTCTCAATTTTTATCTCTCTCATGATATTTTCCATATTATTCAGTAACTATCATCTGTTTAATTAAAACATTGACTTTTCCTTTGTTGGAATCAAGTTCTGCCATTTTTTTCTCGATATTCATGCTGTTAATAATCCCGGTTTCACCAGTATGTTTTCCAGCAAACACCGTCACCTTCGCTTTTTCTCTTAAGGGGATGGTTTTTAATATTTTTCTGGTCTTAAAATCAACAACAACAGAATCATTGATTCCACATTTTATATCTGAAATGAAATTTCTTCCGTCGCTTAAGTTTAATTGTATCTTTTTTCCTTTCAGGATTTTTTTATCAACAACCTTGATTATTTTTTTGCTGGTTTCAGATTCGGTTATTTCTCTCAGCCCGAATTTCCCGAGTCCTGAAAGGATTAGTTCATAATATTTTTTTGCAGGCAGGATAGAAATCTTGTCAAACAACAAGGCAGCATTCTTTTCATCTTTGACTGCTTTTTGATTTAGCAGTATATATTTGTTGTGAATCACACCCTTAACTTCTTTTCTTGTTCTTGCTATTTTTAAAATATCCCTTAGTATAACTAGTATTGGAATTCCTTTTTTAAGATCGAAGTTTGGCCTGACAACATATTTTGTTCCTTTTCTGTTTATTGGCCAGCTCTTTGGGACTTTCTGTCGTTTAAGGTGCATTTTTCTTTTCTCCTGTTTTGGTTTCTTTTGGGATATTTTTTATTCTCTTGTTGCCGTCTAGATTAAGTTCAATTATCTGAAGGTTTGAAGCTTTTAGAGGAACATTGACTTTTGATCCGTCTATCTTCTTTACCTGTATCCCCTCCACTGTTATTTTTAACCTTTTGAGGTTCACGCTTAAAATTTTTCCTTGCTTTTTCTTAAATTTTCCTCTCATTATCCTGGCAACATCACCTTTCTTGATTTGAATATTCCTTTTGTTGTATTTCTTTCTTAATTCCTTTGATAAATTGGCCATAACAAATTTTTTTCTAAGATGCAATGGAGCTTTTGCTAAATATTTCCTTTGTTTGTTCGGTCTTTTGCTTGCCTTCCAGTCTTTATTGAATTCTTTCATTTTAATAAATCATTGAAGCGAGTTTTGCCACTTGTAGCCATCGCTCCATAACCTCCCTTGCAATAGGTCCTTTAATCTGAGTTCCTTTAGGATTCCCTTTTTCATCTTTTAATATTGCGACGGCATTGTCTTCAAAGGCAATCCTCTCCCCACTATATCTTCTATAAGATTTTTTCTGCCTAACAACAACCGCATCAAAAACCTTCCCCTTCATTTCAGGAAGGCCTCTTCTTACACTGACTTTGACCCAGTCAGCAATTTTTGCAGTAACCTGCTTTCCTTTTTTTGCTTTGCTTCTTTTTACACCAACAATCTTTACTATTTTTGCCCCGCTATTGTCTGCCGCAACCACCAATGCGCCTAAATTTAATCCAGCCGTCACTCTAGCGCTTACTGCTTTCATTTGGTTTTCTCCTCTACGCTTTTTATTTTGCCGATTACTACAAAGTGAATTATCTTGCTCAATGGTCTGCACTCCTGAACCTTGATATAATCCCCAATATTAATGTTATCCTTCATGCAGTCAGGAAGCCTTGCGTGAATTTTTGTTCTGGACTTCTTGTATCTTTCATACTTGGTGACATAGATCATTCTTTCAAACTCAATAGTTATCCTCTTTGGGAATTTTTTTATCACATTTCCCTCGAAAATTCTCCCCCTTGCATTTAACTTTCCGTGAATATGGCAGTCTTTATCATTACATGGAGCTCCAACTATGATTTTAGCTACTCGCTTTTCTGTTTTTTTCTCTTCTGTTTTTTTCATCTTCCTCTGTGTATGTTTATTAGCTGATGGATTCTTCTCCAAACCCAAGGTTGACCAGGATGGCTTTTATTCTTTTGGTATGGTCTCCTTGGAGTTCGATTACCCTATCTTTGTAAGTTCCACCGCAAGCCAGCTCATTTTTCAGAGTTTTCGCGATTTTCTTTACATCGACGTCGTTCTCGAATCCTGTAACAACAGTGACGATTTTTCCATATCTTTTCTTGTCTGTTGTTACCTTTATTTTCTGTGAACTCTTTACTATCTGTTCACACACACATGCTTGCATGGGCAAGCCGCATTTTGGGCATATTTCCATATTATTTATTGCTTCAACCTCTCCTTTTCGGATTGGTTGATTGTGAGTATTCTTGCAATTACCTTTTTGGTTTCTTTTATCTTTGAACTTCCTGCTTTTGAAGCGCTGGCTCTTGCTTTGATAAGCTCCATCTTTAGTTCTTTGATTCTTTTATTCCTGTCCTGTTCAGGCATCTTCTCGATTTCTTTTGTTTTTAATCTTGTCATTTTATTTATTCTTTATTCTCTTCTTTTTTGTTTCTTTAATTTGAGTCATTAGTGATTCTTCATTCTGTTTTAATTTCTGAATAAGATTCTCATCAAGTTTTATCCTGTCTTTTAATACTGCATCAGGCGCGAGTATGGCTACTTTAATCCCTACTGTTCCAGGCTTTGTTTCTGCTCTGGATTGGGCCCTATCTACAACCTTTGCACTGTCTCCTGTCTTTTTTAAATATCCCTGGACAAATCTCCATCGTTTTGCCCTTGCACTTGGAAGTTTTCCATTCAATCTTATCTCTGTGCCAAGCGCACCAGAACTCATTATTTTTTGCAGCATCCTGTAGGCAACAACTTTGAATTTAAGAGGGCCGAATCTTTCCAATGAAAGCGCGATTTCATCAGCAGTTATCTGGGCATCAAATTCTGGATGTTGTATTTCATCAATTTCTATATGCGGATTTTCAAGTTTGAATTTTGTTTTTAAAATCTTTGTTAGTTCATCTATCTTTTCCCCCCCTCTTCCTATGACTAATCCTGGCTTGTTGGTTGAGATTATTATTTTTTCTCCAACAGGAGTGTATTCTATCCTGACTCTGCTGATTTTTCCTTTTCCTATTGTTTTCTTTATGTGTTCTCTCAATGCAAATTCTGCTTTTTTAAAGTCGACTGTTTTTCTTTCTTCCATTGTGTTATTTTGTTTTCCCTTTGAATTTATTTAACATCTTCTTTTCTCTGGCAATAATTCTTATGTGGGTTCTTTTTTTCCTGATTCTTCCAAATCTTCCATAAGGTCTTGATGCCATATTAGCAATCGCTTCTGAAATAATTGGTTCATTTAATTCGCTGGCATTTGCGGCAAGGCTTTTTAACAAGATTATAAATTCTTTTGCAGTTTTCTGAGGATATCTTCCAGAGGATATTCCCTTTCCTCTTCTGTGTGGGATTTCTCCTCTCATGGGAATAACTTTTTTTAATTTTACAACAAGTTCCAAATCTCTTATAGCCTCGCCAATCTTTTTTCCCTTGATAAACCTACAGATGGCCATAGACTTTTTTTTAGAGACAGGAATACTATCTGCGTTTATAACAGCCTCGGTCTTTTTCGGCTTTTCAATTTCCTTTTTCTTTTCTTTGTCTTCTTTTTTTTCAGAAGCATCTTCTAAGGCTTCTTTTTCTTTGACACTCTCTGCTTGTTTAATTTTTTCTTCAGCTACCGGTTTTGCATCTGTAATTTCTTCTGGCTTTGCTTTTTTTGTCTTGACTTCTTTCATTTTTTTGTTTTCTGATTTTGTTGATGGTTTTTCTGTGTTTGGCATCTTATTTTTTAGATTTGTGTTTAGTACCTTTTGTAGACCCAACTCCAGCGCTTCCATGCTTGACTCTCGCTCTTGTTAAAGCAAACTCGCCGAGGTTGTGGCCCAGCATTTCTCCAGTTATTTCTACAGGAATAAAACTATTGCCGTTGTGGACCTGTATCTTCATGTCTACCATGGCCGGAACAATGATTATATCTCTTTGGTGAGTTCTAATTTTTTTGTCTCTATCTATTTTGACTTTCGCCCTATTGATAAATTTTTCAATTTCTTGGAAATTTCTCAGAATAGTTCTTCTTTTCCTGGACTTTACATATTTTGCAAACTCTCTTACATCTAAAGCCTTCAGCTCTTCTATTGTCTTTCCTTTGTATGTAAATTCTTTTTTCTTTTCTATCATTTTAGTTATTCATTCCCTCTGCTGATTTTATTCCTATCTGTTCGTTAATTTCTTGGTATATATCTTTTTCTAACCCATTATTTATTAACCCTATTCCAAAATTTCCCAGACCCCGATTATATAAATTTATACAAAAATTCTTTACTAAATTTATAATCCCTTCTTTTGATAATTCCACTTTATCAGCTTCTTTAACTCTAACTCCATTTTCGTAGAGTTCTGCCATTATTCTGCTCTTATCTTTTCCCTCGCTTAAATAAATATCGGATGTCATTTTATTTTCTATATCCTGTTCTTCTTGGCCTTACATGCCCTACTCTTGCTCCTGGAGGTGCATCTCTCTTAGCAATCTTGCTCTTTGGATTTTTTCCTCTTCCAGAGCCAAAAGGATGGTCTATCACATTCATCTTGACAGCAGAGGTCCTTGGCCATAATTTATTTTTAGCTTTTTTCATATGAAATTTCTTTCCAGCCTTGACAACCGGTTTCTCCAGTCTTCCGGCTCCCGCAATGACTCCAATGACTGCTCTGCAGCTTGGGTTGAATTTTCTTTCTTTTTTCGAAGGCATCACAACAAACACATATTTTCCAATAACTTTATTTACTGTTGCAGTTGTGCCCGCACTTTTGATAAAAACTCCTCCATCTCCTGGATTTGCTTCAACATTATATATCTGTGTCTTTATAGGGATGTCTCCGAGCTTCATTATATTCCCTTCTCTTACTTCATTGCCTCCAAATTTAATCTTCTGGCCTTCAATCATCCCACTAAATGCTGGGACATAGAAAAATCCTTCATTATATCTTACTTTTGCAAGCGGGCTGGTATGTGCAGCAGAGTTGAGCAATCCTACAACCTCTCCTTCTCCCTCAAGCTTTCTCGGATATTTCAATCTGTACACAAAGGCATTTCTCCTTGCTCTGTAAGTATGGCTTCCTTTTCCTCGTGCTTGTGATATTATTCTTTTACCCATTATATAAGCCCCAATTTCGTAGCTATGTCAATAGCAGGGAAATTTTTCTTTAATTTAACATAAGCATATTTCTGATTTTTCCTTATCAGTGTTTTAATGCTATCCACTTTTACATCAAATAAATCTTCAATTTCCTTCTTTATATCTCCCTTGGTCTTTCTTTTGTCAGTCATAAATGTGAGGATGTTCTGCAGTTCAATCATCATGACTGCTTTTTCAGTTACTATTGGTTTCATTGTATTTTCTCCAGCCCTTTAATCGCATTTTCAGTATATATTGTGAGTCTTCCCAGACCGCCTTTAGCAAGTTCATTGATGCTCAAGTTATCTACTCTGACAACATCAAATAAGCTTGTTTTTAATTTTTCTTTTTCTCCAACAACAAGCAAAACCCCTGCATTTTTCTTGTATCTTCTTCCCCTAAGCTTCCCAACACCGCTTCTGACACTTCTTTCTTGAACCGCTATGCTTAATAAATTTTCTCCGAGAATTTTTGCAAGACTGGAAATCATTTCTTTTGTTTTTAAAGAGATTAATTTTGAATCCACGACAAAAGGCAGGCCATTTATCTTTTGATCTTTAAGGGTTGAATATTTTTTAGCAACTATCTTTGGATTTGCTGTTGCGCTTAATGCAGAGATTAATGCACATCTCAGTTCTTTTTTATTTATCTTTTTGGTATTTATCATGGACAGGATTTTTGGCGGATGAGCTCTTCTCCCGCCTTTTGTTGAAGATATCTCGGCGCCAATCCAGTTGAATTGTGTTCCTCTTCTCGACATAACCTTTCTCGGAATTCTGGACATACCTTTTCCGTAATGTGTCTGCCAGACATGTCTCCTATGCCTCATTTTTCCACTCGCAGAGTGCTGTTTTCCGGCAACAGGAGAAGGAGAATATGGTTGTTTTGTTTTTTTGGTTTCTAAAACTTTCGCAACAATGTCTTCTCTGATTCTTGCAGAAAAGCATTTAGGAAGATTTATTTCTTTTGTTTTGTTTCCATTTATGTCAATTATGTGTGACTTCATCTTACCACTCCCATCAGCTCAAATTCTTTTTTGTCCTGTTTTTTAGTAACTCTTAAAGACGAAGTGGCAATTAACTGCCTCTTTGCAGGTCCTTGAATTGAGCCTCTTACTAAAATATAATTTGCCTTTATGCTCCCGAAGTTTTTTATGTTAGTGAATCTTTCATCTGCCTTTCCGATATCAACTATCTTATTGTTATAAATAACTCTCGTGAACATTCCCAACTGGCCAGCCATAGCAACTCTAAAAGTAACCCTCGCAGGATGCCACGGCCCTAAGCTTCCAGGCCTTCTTCTACCTTTTTCAGATTTATGGCTTTTCAGAGTAATTCCAAATCTTTTTACAGGTCCAACAAGTCCTTTACCTTTTGTCAATCCTCTCAAATCGATTAACTGCCCTGGCTTAAACACATCTAAGATAGAAATCTCTTTATTCAAGTGCTCTTTAACAAAATTCTTTTTTTCTTCAAGAGTTCCAGAAAGTCCGATTTCACTCAGGTCAGGAGTCTTTTTCAATTCTGTTTTTTTGACAACAGAATAACATATCAATCTGATATTATCATAATCTTTTGCTTCTTCAAAATTTTTGCTTTTTTCCTTAGGCAGTTTTACTTTTCTCTTCAGTTCTTTATCAAGATTTTCTGCCAAAATTTCTCTGCTGACCTTCCCATTTTTGTAAAATCTAATAGAAAATATTTTTAATGGGGGGCACTCTAAAGCAGTCACAGGCATAGAAATTTTTTTATCCTTTGTCATAGAATTAGGTGTTTTGTCTTTGACCTGAACCGACATCATTCCGGCTTTGTAACAGATAAATCCTTTAAGACCCTTAGAATCAGGCTGGATTGCATCCCAGTTCACTCTAGGTAAGAACTTAGTAGCTCTCTTTCTCGGCCAGTATTGCAAGCTTCCCTTTCTTGGTGCGTTGATTTTCGCCATTTCTTAATAGTGCGGAAATTATCATTTTTCTTACCCTGGAATAAAAGATTGACAAAAAGCAGGTTTTTAAAGTTTGCGAGTGGCCTTTTTGTTCTAAATGTTAATGTTTTTAAATAAGTCTAATCAAATCCTTTTATGGTTTATAAAAATAAATATAAAGATATTCAAGAAGCAAGGGCAATTTCAGTGTATCTGCTTTCAGGAGGGAGTCCAAAAATAGCTACTAATCTGTACTCTGTTCAATATCCGGACACTCTATCTGAAGAATCTATAAAGCAAATTTATAGAAAATTCTTTCCTCTCAAAGAGCATGGTGGATGCCGTAAAATTCCGCAGAACACATTTTTGGGAGTATATGTTTTTTCTGAAGGAAACTTAGAATTAATGCAAAAAATACTTGGTGTAAGTAGCTTTAGATTAGAAAAATTGTGTGGAGAATATATTGGAACTGATAATTACCAAAAAAAGAAAAAGAGCAAGTCAAAAATTCCGGATTATAGATATCAGATAAAGGGCAATGTTTCCAATGGTTCTAAAAGAAGAAATCCTTCATACTAAGCCTCAAAATCCTTCTCGGTTTTTATCTCTTGTCCGTCGATGATAGCATTTCTTAAGATTTTCCCTTTTCTTTTTGCCATTTCCCTTATCTTGGCATAATCTGTCTCTCCTTTTGGGAAAATTATCTCACTTATAACAAACGTGTGATTTATTCTCGCCTCTTTAAATTCTGATTTTTCCAAAATAAAACTCTTGGCTAATTCTCCATCTTCTGTAACCAACTTGCAGAAATCAGCTTTAGGAGCATCTCCGCCTTTTGTTCCGGGTTTTCCTGATTTTAGCGCTTTGGGTTTTATTTTTAAGGTAGTATTATCTTTATCCGCATTAAAACTCAATGCAAAAAAACTCGTAGGGCATTCTTCTAAAAATCTCAATATTTCCTGTCCGCTCATTTCATTGTTGACCATAAACTTCTTTACTCCTTGAAATTGCTTTACCTCTGCATGAGCAAGCAACTGGCTGAATGTCGGCTCTTCTTTTAGATTTCTTGTAGAGACAATTGCTCCGCTGACACTAGCTTTTGAAACCCCCAATTTCTCTGCAACATTTTTAACAAGTTCATTTGCAAACTCAGAAGAAGTTGTTAGAGTATATTTTTTCCCAGAATTTTTTGCACTAATCAGAGCCCGGTTTGTAAATTCACCTCTGCTAAATTTTTTAAATTGCAGGTGAACCATGTCATCATTTTTTCCATCAAAAATCTTTTTTATAAAATTCATATTACTTTTTTGTTGTTTTAACTTATAAATCTTTTCTAATCTCCAAAGGTTTATAAATTTAGACTACTTTTAATCAGTAACACAAAAATGGAAACAGCTTATTTTAGAAAAGTTCTGGCTATTGTAGTAATAATGGCTCTTTTGATAGCCTCTTTTTTTCTCTTAAAGCCAATTTTGCTCTCGATAATCCTTGGATTGGTCTTAGCATTCATCTTTTCTCCACTTTATAATCTAATTTATAAAATTACACGCTCCCCAAATCTTTCTGCTACTATTATCTGCATACTCTTAATTCTTATTTTAGTTCTTCCTGTATGGTTTTTTACTTCCACAGTCATAGAGCAGACATTTAAGATTTATGTGGCTGTGCAAAAGACAGATTTTACTGGAATCCTCAAAGATATCTTCCCCTCAATATTTTCATCAGACCAATTTTCAGCAGAAATTGGGGGTATGCTGCAATCTTTTATAACAAATACTCTCAATTCTCTTTTAAACAGCCTTTCAAAAATAATTCTTAATTTTCCTACTATTGCCTTGCATCTTTTAGTAGTTATTTTTACTTTTTATTTTACTTTAAGAGACAAGAAACAATTAGGCGCATATGTCAAAAGCCTATCTCCTTTCTCTAAAGATATAGAAGACAAATTATACAAATATTCCAAAGATATAACTGCCTCTGTTCTTTATGGCCACGTTATAATTGGAACAATAGAGGGTATAATCTTAGGGGCTGGCTTTTTTATATTTGGGATCCCTAATGCGATTATTTTAACTATTGTTGCCGTCATAGTTGGTATTCTTCCAATATTGGGCCCAATGATGGTGTGGATTCCTGTCCTGATTTATCTGTTAATAAATGGAAATACATTTGCAGCAGTAGGTATCTTGGTATTTGGATTAGTATCTTCAAACATTGATCACTTCTTAAGGCCGTTATTGCTTTCAAAGATGACCGACATACACCCCGGCGTTGCTATTATAGGGATGATTGCAGGCTTGTTTTTGTTTGGTGTTTTAGGATTGATAATCGGCCCATTAATCCTGGCATATCTTATTGTCATTCTTGATGCCTACAGAGAGCAAAATGTGAAGGGAAGTAGCAATAGAATTTTTATAAGAGAGGGTTAGATAAATATAAAAATTGATTTCTCATTTTTTACATTAAAGAGGAATGAAATATTCCCTCTTGTAAATTAAAAAAGAGTCAAATGGAATTAAGTGTTAAATTTTTAGATTGGTCTGCAGGAGTTCCAATAGTAATGCTGAATAATAAAACAGCAGAGAAAATAGGAATTCATACAAGAGACAGGGTCTTGATAAAAACACTTTCAAAAAAGCCCAGAGAAAGTTTAGCAATAACAGATATTGCTAAGAAAATAGTTGGAGAAGACGAAATAGCAGTATCCTCAGAAATTAAAGAACGAATGGGTCTTGCATCTGGCCAAAAAGTAAAGATAGCCCTTGCACAAGCTCCAGAAAGTCTGTCTATAATAAAGAAAAAACTTGATGGAGCACATCTTTCAGAAAAAGAGATTTTACAAATTGTAAATGATATAGTCAACAATTCTCTATCTGAACCAGAAATAGCTCTTTTTATTTCTGCCATGTATGAGCAAGGAACAACTATGAAAGAGACAATAGCTTTAATTAAATCCATATTAAATACTGGAAAAAAACTTTCTTTCAAGAGCAGGCTTGTGGCAGACAAACACTCTATTGGGGGCATTGCCGGCAGAACAACTCCAATAGTTGTATCTATCTGTGCTTCTACAGGGATTATTATGCCAAAAACTTCTTCAAGAGCAATCACAACTCCTGCAGGAACAGCAGATGCCTTAGAGACCCTGGCAAAAGTGGACATTAGCCTGGAAGAAGTAAAAAAAATAGTAGATAAAGTTGGGGCGTGCATTGTGTGGGGTGGCACTAATCTTGGACTGGTTCCAGCAGATTCAAAGCTGATTAGAGTAGAAAAACAACTTAATATAGACCCAGAAGCTCAGCTGCTTTCTTCAATCATGGCAAAAAAATTAGCAGCAGGAAGCAATTATATTGTAATTCACATTCCTTACGGGAAAACCGCAAAGGTTACTAAATCTGGAGCTTTAAAACTAAAGAAAAAATTTGATTATCTCGGAAAATATTTTCATAAGAAATTAAAGTGCATCCTCACAAAAAATAAAGGCCCAATAGGAAATGGAATAGGGCCTGCTTTAGAGATGATTGATGTTATTAAAGTGTTAAAAAGGGAGGATAATTGTTATCTGCTTGAACAAAATTCACTTGAAATTTCTGCAGCAATCCTGGAATTGGCTGGAAAAGCAAAACCCGGAAAAGGAGTTGATATGGCAAAGAAAATTCTTGATTCAGGAAAAGCTCTTGAAAAATTCAAAGAGATAATAAAAGCCCAAAAAGGCCATCTTAATGGCTTAAAGCCTACAAGGTTCAAAAAAGATATTTTATCTAATAGTTCAGGAAAGATTTTAGAGATAGACAATAAAAAAATAAACTATCTGGCCCGACTTGCTGGATGTCCTGTAGATCATTTTGCAGGAATTTACCTTTATTCTCATCAGGGTGACAGAATAAAGAAAGGAGATAAAATTATGACCATCTATTCAGAAGCAAAATCTCGGCTGGTTCAAGCAGTAGAATACTCTAAAAAAGAGAAGTCAATACTAATACTCAAACACAGCTAATTTTTTAAACCCTTAATTTCTTATTTTCCTATGAGAGCACAGAGAGGATCAGAATACAAGAAGAAACTTGTGGATTATTTCAAAAATAATGTTAAGAAGGGATACACTACAGAATCTCTTAAATGGGCACTTGTCAGCCAGGGTTATTCAAGGGTCATGGTAGATGAGTCTCTTAACCAAGCAACTCAAGAATTGGCTTCAGAGGCTCCGGTTTTAAGAGAAAAACCAGAAATCAAATACGAAGTTGTAGAAGAAGAAGTTCCACAAAAGAAATCCTTCTGGAAAAGGCTTTTCGGCGGGTGAATTAGTTTTTAGTGTTAACGTTTGATTAATATCCAAATACTAATGAGGGTTATAGCTTATTTAAAATTTATCCATCTTGATTTTATATTAATCCCCTTTTATCAATCGCGCGAAGCACACATATTCTAAAAACATAAGTTTTAAAACTAATTAGTCAGTTCTTAGGTTAAACACAAGCCTCCGTCGCATAGCGAGGACACCAAGGTTTCCTTCGCTTAATCTTCCTTTAAGGAGAAGTTCAACGCGGAATTCAAGATGACCTTTCGCTTAATCTTCCTTTTTAGGATGATGCAACAGAGAAAAACTAACAAGCCTCCGTCGCATAATGGTATTGCACTGGTCTTGAGTTTAAGCAAGCTTAAACAAAGCTTGTCAGGTTTGCCAAACTAGAGAACCAGGCCCTTACGGGCTTCCAGGTTCGATTCCTGGCGGGGGCGTGTCGTTTTTGGATATTAAAGAAAAGTTTTTATTTGTCATAGTTTTCTTAAAAAGATGTTCAAAATAATATCCGCAACAAAAAAAGATTTAAAATCCTGTGAAAAACTAGGAAGATTAGGTTGGACTCAGGAAGCTCCACACTTTAGTGTATGAGGGGAGGTCACTTTTATTATGAAAAACCAACAACTTTTCAACAAAGAAGAAGCTGAAGCAATTTATAAGATAGTAAAAGAATACGAAAAAAATGCCCTAGAAAGTGATAAAGAATATTATGATGATTACTACGATGAATATGAAGCACCAATAAAGAAAAAGATAATCAAATCTATTCTAAAAAAATTAGTACTTTTCTGCCTGAAAAACAAAGAATAGAAATTGATAAAGATTTCCTAAGGAAGAAGTATCATACATTCAATAATGAAGTAGATGAGAAAGTATATTCGATTATAGAAAAGGCATTTTCGCAATTGAAAACTATTGAAATAACTTATTTTAACATGGAAAGTGCTGATTTTAGTAAAAGAAAGTTGGATGTTTATTACAAATCAAGAAGATATACAATCGGTTATTGCCATTTAAGAAAAGATATCAGAAAATTCAGAACAAACAGAATTGCTTCTGCTAAGCTAACAATAGATAGTTATAAAATCCCTTCAAATTTTAATAAAAAGGATTATTAAACATGGAAAAGAAGAAATCAAACAATAAACCGCAAAAGCCTGTAAATAGAGCAACAGAAGAATTTGAGCTTGCATGGAAGGAATTTTTTAAGAATAAGCCCAAACCGAGAAATGATCAACAAGAAAAGAAACAGCTTGAAGATTTTACCAACTGGTATAACAATGTAAGAAAACAAAGCGATACAGGTAAAACTCCTGCCGCGATGTATAAGGAAATTTACGGAGAAGAACCAAAAACCCCTAGAAAAGAGAAAACCCGGATGTTGAACTTCGAATGGGATGAGGACTACAAAGAACCTGATCAATTATTGTACGAAGCTGACCAACTTTGCATAGATGGTAAATATAAAGAAGCATTATACAATATTGAACAATTTTTAGAAATAATTCCCGATGAAGAAGAAGCTCTTCTGTTAAAATCCCAGATTCTTTCCTATTTAGGAAAAGCAAAAGAAGCGGAAGAAATTTTGAATAATTTAGCTAAAACCAATAGAAAAAGTACCTATTGGTACTTTTATCGGGCAGGATTATATTTTTGGCATGGAAATATTGCCAATGCGATAGAATCAATTAAAGAGGCTGAAAGAAAAGAACCCAATAATTTTGATGTTGTGGCCAGCTGTGCCCAATATCTTTATTTAGATAAAGATGAATCTTACAAAAATTATTTAGAAAAAGCAAGAAATATTGATGCAAAAAGAATGAAGAATTTTGAAAAGAAGTACTGGATTAGCCAAAAGGAATTGGTTAAAAGTCCATTTTTGGTTTCTGCATTAGACACGATTAACGAACTTCTAGAGAAAAATAAAACAAGTGATGTCCGGAAAAACATTAATTTTTTAATGAAATATGAAGAAGAACTACCAAAAGACCTTATTGGCATGATTTTAGGATTAGAAATTGAAAGCTATTTTGTAGACTGTGATTTAGAAAAAGCTAAAGGCAAAATTGATTCCCTTATTAGCCACAATAAAAATAATCCGCATGCTTATTTTTACAAAGCACAATTATTATTTGAAAAAGAAGAATTTAATAGCGCTCTTGAAGAAATAGATAAATGCCTTAAGATTGCAGAAGAGAAAATTCCACATCCAGATTTTTATCTATTGAAGTCTATAATTTTAAAAAAGCAAGATGACGATGAGTATCTTTATTATGAAAATAAAGCAAAAGAGTTGGGAAAGGGTATGGAAAAGATGAATGAATTTATGGAAGATTTTAAGTAATCAATCTTCTCTATAGATTAGCATAATAAACAGGGCGTTATACTGAAAACGAGACTTATGGCGGGGGCGTGACAGGGCGTTGTTGTATCTGTTCAACGCCCTTTTTCTTATTAATATCAAACTTTATTACGTCTACATCAACGAAAGATATTTAAATGGTGTAGACGTATAGAATATCATGGTTTATACAGAAATAAAAGAGAAAAATGGAAGGAAATATTTTTATAGAGTTTTGTCGGTGAGAAAAGGTTTAAAAATAGAGAAAAAAAGAGTTTATCTCGGAGTAGACTTGGATAAAAGCAATCTCATTAATAAAGAGAAAGGGGCAGACAAAGAATTAATGTTGCTTTCTACATTGCTGAATGAAAAAGAAAAAAAAGAGCTTGAAGCAATAAAAAGAGAATATCTTAGCCAGCCAAAAGCAAATTTGGAGAATAGATATGAATCTTTTGTTTCTTTATTTACTTATGACTCTACAAATATTGAGGGAAATACTTTAACCCTTCAGGAAACTTCACAGCTTTTATTTGAAAATATAACTCCCAGAAGATCTTTAAGAGAAATAAACGAAGTTATCAATCATAAGAAAGCTTTTGATTTTATTTTAATAAATAAAAATGATATTTCAAAGGACTTAATTTTACAACTTCATAAATTAGTTGTTCAGAGCACTTTAAAGCCAGAACTTGAAAGTCAGATTGGAAAATACAGAACATTACAAGTTTATATTAGAGGAACGAATTGGCTTCCTCCAAAACCAGAAGAAGTGTCAAAAGAGATGGGCTCTTTATTGTCTTGGTATTCAAAAAACAAGAAAGTTTTGCATCCACTGATTCTTGCAGCGTATTTTCATTCTGCCTTTGAGACAATACACCCCTTTGTGGATGGAAACGGCAGAGTTGGTAGGTTACTTATGAATTTGATCCTTCACAGGCACAAATACCCCATGATTAATGTTCCTAATAAAGAAAAGCACATCTACTATAAGGCACTGGAAGATTCTCAATTAAAAGGGGACTTAAAAGGCTTAGTTAAGTTTTTATTTGATTTGCTGAAAGAAGAAAAGATTAGGTTTTGATATTATTTATAAATCAAAAGATAGAGCACCATCTTTTGTTATATGCTCAAATAGGATGTTGTTATTTTTACTTGTTTTTAAAAGAAATACTTAAAAATGTCTTAATATTCAATTTATCAGTATGAACATCACGATAATTACACTTATAGTTTACTTTGTATTGATGCTTTTTGTTGCTTGGTATTTTTCTAGAAAAGGATCATTAGAAGTTTATTATTTAAACCAAAGAAAAACTAGTCTATGGCTTATGACTTTTTCTAATGTAGCAACAATTGTTGGAGCTGGGGCAACAGTAGCAATTGTTTCAGAAGTTTATAAGCTTGTCAGCTGAAAGAAAACTTCCCTACTTTAGTTCGTGAGAGAATTTCAGCTGTCAAGTCG
>CAZFNY010000002.1:0-16497 GCA_964520275.1 Candidatus Woesearchaeota archaeon
TATCAAGACATTATCCTTTTCAAGAAAGTTGATATCTCGCTTTATGACCATCATCAATCCTGAACCAGGCAGGCATGCCAGCAACACTGCTCCCAGAATCTGAAACAGAGTTGAAATAAAGATGGTCTATAACACTTTCGTCTGCGTCAACAGAAAACCCTTGTGCAGCGAGTTCATTGGTATTGATAAAACTTTCTATTCCATTGGGGTCTGTGCTGAAATCTCCTTCAAGCCTTTTCAAGAAACTTGGAGCATCAGTGTTGTTTGCATAATACCCTTTGTTAGCATGATCTGATAAATTTGAAACATCTCCTAAATTAACATAATCTCCATCGTAAATTGTCTGAGTTATTTTTCTTGAAATAGTTGCATGACTTCCTATTATGTAAAGCGGGTCTTCAAACTCAACAACAGGAATAAGGCTAGAGATATTTTGCTGTTTGCTCCACAAAGCCAGATTCTGCCTGTCTCTCATAACAAAATCAGAGATAAGTGTGAATTTTACGTGCCAGGGGTCTTCCTGCTCAACAATAATGGTAGAGTTTTCCATAGTTATATTAACATTTATTTTTGCTGCTTTTGCATTGACAGAGTTAATCAAATCAGTGTAAGTGGCTCCAGTCAAAATAAGTTCCGGAATTCCATCGACTGTTCCATTAAAAAATGACTCATTAAAAAAAGAGTCAATGTCTGGAATATAATTTTCACCTGTGGTTATCTTATCTTCTGCCAAGAATATGATTCTAAATCCAGAGATATACATCTGCCTTTCGAGGTTTTTTTCAAGAGCGCGAAGAAAACTATCCATTGTTGAAACCCTGGATTTCACTGCCTGTCGCTCGTGTATTGTTGAAAAAATCTCAAAAGAGATAAACATAAGTGAAATCAGCATGATTGAAAGTATTGTAAAAAGCTGCGCGCGTTTGTTCATTTTAATCTCTCCCTTGACTCATTGACTTTTTTTATGATTAAATCAATGGTTTTTTCTATGGCTTTTTTATCAGTATTATCTGCATCTTTGATTTTCCAGCAAATCAGTTTTTTTATGTAACATCTATTATTAAAAAGTATCTTGGGAACATCATCAGCCGCAATCACGATAATATCCTGCATCCTTAAAAGCCCTGTGCTCAACCCTCTTGGTTTTCTTTCTATCCTTATCCCTATCTTCATTGCAGACTCTCTTTGAAGACTCATTGCTTTTTCTTGTTTTCTGCTCAAGCCATCTCCAGGAATAACTCCTGCACTGTCTGCTTTCCAATTCTTATTTTTATTTGTCTTATTGAAATACTCTTCAGCGACCCTGCTTCTGAAGATGTTGTGCTTGCATACAAATAAGATTCTTTTCATTTTAATACCACACCCGTGCCTGGACTTCTGTCTCCCAGGTGAATGGGATTCCAGTTATTGTACTTGGGATTATTGTCAAGTCCTGCTCTGTGAATTTTGTCTCTATTCTTCCGTCGCTGTTCAAGTCCATTTTTAGCAGCAGGAGATATACTGAATAATCAATTGCATCATTCTGATTTGGAGAGTCATGGTCTCCTAAAGTATAAGAACACGCATCTGTTCCAGTATAATTGCTTGGAACATTTATTGTTGAATTGCTTCCGTCTTCAAATTCTATTGTCCAGATACAGCCTTCTGCAGAGGCAACAATAGGAGTGTAAGAAGAGATATTTTTTGTTAGAGAGTAAATAATCTTGTCATAAGGAGAACCGCCTTCTATATTGATAGAGCTTGTTCCAATCTGAACTTTGACTGTGTTGTTCTCATAAACCAGGTTTTGTGCTGGGATGTTGACTACATACGGGTCTCCGAGATTAATATAAGTTGAATTGAAATCAGATAGGTCAAAGGCATCTTCCCAAAAAAAAGAAGAGCTGTTATAAGTCTGAACCAAGCTTGTCCATTTTGAGCCAGAATAAGAGATTGCCTTGGCCTCGTAGATATTCGTGTCATTAGGGACAAAAAAACTTCCTTGGGTGATATTATTTCCAAAAATAGGAGTCTCTGCAGTAATCACCATGCCTGGAGGAATTATCTTATTATAATCAATCAATAAATATGAATCAGGATACAATTTAGTTGAAAATCCCTCACCGACAATTGTCTGTTCGTAGTATGCTGATTGGATGATTTGCTGGGTGATGTTTGTATATATTTCTATCAGTTCGTTGACATCTGCATTATAATAACCTCCCCCACAACGAGCTACATTTTCAAGTGAATTTCTTATTGTCCCATCGCTTATATCAAATCCCACAGCATTCATGGCTATCCCGTAAGTAGTACAAGCAACAATTGATGCCTGAATTGCGTCATCTCTTGCATTTATAACCCCGCTTCCGTCCAAGTCTGTAGTTGCCCTGTTTTTGAGACACCTTCTATTAGCTCCTCCATCAGTCATGACAACAGTGGACATGTAAGTGTTATCTAATCCACATCCTTCAAATCCATTGCATCCGCTATTACACACCCTTCTTCCTCTTTCTCCACTAAAATCACAATACTCTGAATCTCCGTCACAGACTTCTCCAGTCTCGCTGATATTATTCCCACAACTTCCCCCAAAATTCGCCAATCCCTGAATTTCTTTTAAACTTAAAGGTCTTTTGTAAACCCTTATTTCATCCAGCGCTCCATTAAAATACCTAAAGTTGTTTGGAACACTAAAATTAGTAATTGCTGTATCAAATTGGGCTCTCCCAAAACTATTATTACCATCTCTAAATCCAACAAGATTATTATCTGTATACAACGAGCCATCCTGTATCCCATTTATATAAACAGCAGCACTTGATCCATCCCAAGTTAAAACTAAATGGTACCAGGTATTAACATTCCAAGAACGTGCTACAGTGTTTATATAATCTGTTCCTGTTATGGGGTTTACCCCTCTTCCTTCTAACCTTGCCTGTATAGATCCTGTGAGACCACCCCCAACCCCAAGATCACTTCCTTTAAAAGCAATAAAAGCATTTTCATTATTGTCTCTGTAGTTAGACCAGAGCCCTTGTGTTATAGTATTAGTAGAATTAAAAGTCTGATTGAGTTTAAACCAAAAGGAGATTGTTCCTCCTAGTCCAACATCCCTGAAGTTTTTAGTAGTCAGATAATTAGACCCATTAAATTCTAATCCATTATTGATTATTCCAGGCACATAAATAGGACTTCCTGAGACACTGGCATTATTAGAATTTACTCCTTTATCAAGTATATTGTCGTCAAGATTGTAATAGGCTACTAAATTATCATAAAAATTATAGGTTGCCCTGTTTATCCCACAACAAATACAAGTATTTCCTCCAGCAATCCATTGACTATCAATAACATTCCTCAAAGAAGAATTGTCATTTGAAAGAGGGTGGGCATTTTTATTCTGTGTGGCTGTTTCATAACCTGCCAGCCCAACACGATTGAATGGCGTATTTAAAATCCCATCTACTAAAGCACGATTAGATGCTCTTGCATCACAAATTTTGCAGCCATCTGAATCCTTGCAATTTCCTACAGGGGTGCATGAAACAACATTACAACCTCTACAATTATAAGTCATGCTTCCAGACAAATCTGTCACAGAAAAAACATCAATACTCCCACTGTGGTTGAAAAAATATGAGACATTTTCAAGGCCAAGCCTGTAAGGGATTGTCTTGTCGCTCAAATAATTGTAATCCAGAAAAGCATCGAGCTGGGCGTTGTTTAATGTTACTTCTGTTTCACTGCCGCTGCTATTTCCCCTGTAGACTTCTGTGTTTCCTATTGTGAAGAAAATATTCTGGCTGCTGTTGTAATGCAGATAAGCCTCCAAGCTTATCAGAGTTCCTGGGACATAAAAGCTGTCATAGATATTTATGAACCCATCAATCCCAGGAAAGTATTTTTTGTTTATTGATTGCGGCGCTTCGCTATTATTATAAACTACTTTGATATATCCTCCTGCAATATAAAGAGGATTATTTGACTTGAAGCTGAGGTTATTTGCTCCATTAATAAATTTATTCAAGTGTTCTGCCAGACTAATATTGTAAGGGATGTTTGGGAGAGGAATGTAACTGCCTGCAAACTGGTTGTTGATGTATAGGTCAAAGTTTCTTGAAAAAACACCCTCGATATTCGCTCCAATCACCTGGCCGTCAAGCCTGACTGTGATGTTTCCGTCTCCAACATAGCCTCCAAAATAAAAATAATCCACCTTGTTTTCAGAAGCCAAAAAAGCTCTCGAGGCATACCCTTTTGTGGAGTTTCCTCCCTGTATCCCACTTATCACCTGTCTTGAAGTCAGTATTCTTTCTGCATCTTGAAACGCGCTTTTGTTTGTAGATGCAACTAAAGTATCCCCATACCAAATCCCAACATTTTCATTCAAATTCAAGTCATCCAAAATATTTTGAGCGATATTTCTTGCAAGAGGAAGAGAATCTGGAAGAACGTAAAATTCTCCTATCTGTTCTAAAACAGACTGGTTCAAGTCAGTGATATTTCCAGCACTGATTAATTGTTTTACATAACTATTATTTATCTCTCCTATTTTTAGTGTTGAAAGAGCTGTCAAGACATCATCCTGCACACTTGTTTCATAAGAGCTTTGAGTCACTGAAGGTTTTATGAAAACCACAACTCCTAAGATAATGAGCAAAGCTACAAAAGCATCAAGGCTGAAATAATAAGCTTTTTTGTTCATGTTAACTCCAGACATAAAGTAAAAATTTAGTTGGTTTTTCCTTGTAGACCGTAATCCTGGATATCTGTATCCTGTTTTCTGTTTCTGTGGAGTTTATGCCAACATAATCCGCAGGGCTCCCCCCTATTTCTAGGCCTTCCATAAAAAAATAAAAATTATCTTTTATTCCGAGTGTGCTTCTTCTTGCAGTATAATTAACATAAAATTGATCTAACTTTGTTTGGTTTACTATCTGATTGCTTAAAATCCCGAAATCTTCATTGCTCAGTATTAATTCTGCAGCGAGATTTCCTTCATAGAATAATTCATCCAGCTGTTTTTGGGATTGGGAGCCATAATTCATAGCATAAAAGTAAAGGATTATAATCCCTGCTGCAAAAATGACTCCTGCTATTGTTAAATCCAAGCCCCAGGCCTGCCCTCTTTTATTAATTAAGGAATACTGTTCCATTTTCTTTTTTTATGAGATTCTGGCCTTTTGTGATATTTCCTATTACTGGATAGACCCTGTATGAAGTTTCTGCTTGTTCTGTAATTATGTAGAGTACCCGATCGGTAATGTTTATTTCGTATTCGTAACCTAAGATATTATCTGGAACTTCAAAAAATCTTTGATAGCCCTCAGATGCTCCTGCAGCGAGATTTATCTCATCCACAACATCCAAGGCAAGATTCTGGACAATAACTTTTTCTTTCTCTTTGTTTTTTTCAGCCTGGTTGTTCTGAATTATTCCAAAAAATACAATAAAAATGAATAATAATGTTCCAAGCATTATTGCGAACTCAAGCGCGCTTTGTGCCCTTTTTTTCTTAAACATATTCACCTCTTATCTTTAGAATATTAAATAAAATAGATATATAAAATTAAGTGTTGGGCTGGATTATCAACTTACTATAATATCCTTGTTTTAATTTAAAAGATTACAAAATTACCTTTTAGTTTTATATTTAAAATTTACACTCCTCACCCTGTTCGTCGTGAATTTATTAATTATTAATTAAAATCTGTGAACGAATGGGGGCAGCAGTTTAAATGCTTAAGTTGGAGTTATGTTTTAATAACTAGACAGCATGATGCTAGGGTTTAGAATTTAGTTAATTGAAGAGCATTAAACATTAAGTAGAAGTGGGGCACCCTAAGATGCCTCATCAGATGCAAGCACCTGAACGAAACCTGAGTCCCGCCTTCTACGCAAAAATATGGTGTTTCAAACTTTTAAAGTTTGTGGGAGTGAAAGTTAGCTTTATATATAATATTTTCTTCAACTTATTATGAAAAAGAGGGATAAAAAGGGGGGGGAAAGAACAAATCTTGTTTTGCTGATAATTGGTGTTCTTATCGCTATCCTTGTTTCAGCATTTTTTATGCTTCCTTCTGGATCAAATCCTGTAAAGGCAATCATGCAGAAACTCAATATCATAAACAGCGAAGACCAAGGATCTAGTGAAGGAGAGTCTGTTGAAAGTTCTGAAGAAGGTAGTGCCAGTTCTTCAAGTTCTGGAGGAGGGGGAGGGGGTTCTGGAGATGGTGGAGGAAGTTCCCCCCAAGAAACAGAAAATGGATGTTATATCAGACAAGTTTCTTATTCTCTTGAAAACATGAATACTATTGAAACTTGTAATTCTTATCAAGATGAAATCTGCGTGGATAAATCTGTAGTGTGTTCTGCTGAAGTAAGAAACAGGGATTCTGCTATCAGTGGGATTTTTAGCATAGAACTCTCTTTTGTTGAAGATGGAAAAGGTAAAAATGAAGCAATTGAAGTAAAAGTTAGAAATTTAACATTGGGTCCAGGAGATTTCCAAAAAGTAGAAGAGGGCATTCACATTCAAAGCACAGGGCTAGAAGGTATTGCAAACAAAGTGATAAACTGCTTTTTCAACACACTTGAAGTCCCAAGCGAAGAAGTTTGTGGGAGTGGAATTGAGAATTCTTCATCACCATAAGAATAAAATATTTGGTAGTAGCACCATAATTTTTATAAACTAAAATTGAATTATTTTAAAATGGAATTAGATTCTGGGAGGATATATCCTCTATCTTTTTTATCATTTGGGGTATTAGTAACTTCTTATCTTTACAGCAGATATTGTATAAAAGAAATTGAAAAAGACATACAGAAAATATGATACAACTAGTTATAGAGATTAATAAAACATTAGATAAAATGCTGGAAGAATTTTAACAATCTCTTTTTCTTTAATTTTATCTTAGCTAACCTGACTGATCAAGACATCACTTGCCTGTGCTTCTATGCTTAATTTTTTTATTCCGCCTGTAGAAGTAATTGTTCCGCTAATCGGCACTTTACTCCTAAATGCCTGTATATCCTTGCCGCTGCTTGTCTGAGTTGTTATCACTATGCTATCAGGAGCAATAACTATTGATTCAACACCTTCTGGAAGATATAAACTGATTGTAGTTTTGCTAGGCTCTCCTGAAAAAAATACAGATTCTGCAGAATTGATAAGTTGGGTTGCAAAACTCTCAAGCTGATTAGCTTTTATCTGGTCTTTTATCTGGTTAGAATAAAAATAAGCAAAACCTAAAATAGAGATTATGGCCACTGTAACAAACCCCACAATAATCATGTATTCTACCCCAACCTGTGCTTTGACTGCAAACCTTTTTTTCATCTCTCTTTTTAGTAAGATTTATATAATTAGTTTGATATTTAAGGATAAAGAGCTATATAAATATTTTTAAGACAATTATGGCAAAAAAAGTGGGTGTTATACTAATGGGGGTGTTTGTAATCGCCTTTTTAGGAGTAAATTTATTCTTTTATTTTAAAGGAAATGATCCCTCTTCTCCAATTTCAGGATTTTTAATCAAAGAGCTGCCAATGGGGTTGAACATGAGTGTGATTGCTTTTATTCTTCAATGGGTGATTCTTCTGTTTGTGGTCATTTTTGCTTATGCAAAATTCTTGAAGCATAAAAGAGAAGAGGATGAAAAAGCAGAGCATTTTGTGATTCCCCCTCTTGAATCAAAATCACAGACTTATCTCGATGTCCTCTATGGACTTTTAAAGAAAGAGAAAAGCATAGGAATTGGGACTATTGCAAAAACTTTTAAACTGCCTAAAGAAAAAGCCTTGGAATGGGCAAAGATTTTAGAGGACAATGAACTGGCCACAATAGAATATCCTGCGTTTGCTGATCCAGAATTGAAAGTAAAAGGGGCAGAACTTTCCCAAGAAGAAATTCAACAAAATAAAGATAAAAAAGAAGAGGCAAAAAAATAAAATGGATAAGAATGTTGAAATAGAAACATGGGTAAAAGAAGCGATAGAGAAAAATTATACTCTAGATGATATAAAGAAACTGCTCATAAAAAACAGATACAATTCTGCACAAATCCTTCAGATAGAATCTGCTTACGAAAAGATAAAAGAAATCGTGAATTCTTTTAAACCAAAAACTCCAAAGTCTCAATTAGAACAGAAAAAACCAGGCCCCTTACAAAAAATCTCTGAGCCTCCAAAAATAGTTCTTCCTCCTCCAAAAATAGTGAAAGCGAAGCCAAAAGGAGAGGTTGTGGAGACCTATGAATTGGAGGTAGACAAAGCAAAAGTTGATATCAATATAGAAAAAGCAGAAGAGGGTCTTGTTTACAGCCTTTCTATCCCTGAGATAGACATAGGAACAAGAGCTCTTCTCGAAGATATAAGAAAAGAACTGATTTCTATAACTGCAATTGCTGTCGGAGAGATAGCAGACCAGAAATCAGTCACAAGAGTAAAAGACAGATTTATGAAAGATGCTGGCAGGCTTTTGGCAGACACGATCCCAAATATTCCAAAGGAGACAGAGGAATTCTTGATTGGGATTTTGATGCAGGATATGTTGGGTTTGGGAAAGATAGAATTCCTTTTGAATGATCCAAGGCTAGAAGAGATAGTAATAGTGAACAGCAAAGAGATAAGAGTATACCATAAAAAATATGGATGGGTCATAACAAACATAACTCTCAAGTCAGAGGATGAAGTGACTAATTATGCTAATATAATTGCAAGAAGAGTCGGGAGGCAGATAACTATCTTGACTCCTCTTCTTGATGCCCATGTTGTCACAGGCGACAGGGCAAATGCTGTCCTTTATCCAATTGCAACAAAAGGAAATACAATCACTATCAGAAAATTCTCAAGAGACCCTTGGACAATCATAGACCTTATAGAAAACCACACCCTCAATCAGGATATTGCTGCACTCTTATGGCTTGCAATAGAGTATGAGATGAATATCCTGTTTTCAGGAGGAACAGCTTCTGGAAAAACAGTCTGTCTAAATGCATGTATGCCATTCATTCCCCCAAACCACAGAATAATAAGCATGGAAGATACAAGAGAATTGATGCTTCCAAAATTTTTATACTGGTGTCCGTTAGTGACCAGGACTCCTAATGCAGAGAATAAAGGAGAAGTTTCTATGCTTGACCTTCTCGTAAACTCTCTTAGAATGAGGCCGGATAGAATAATACTCGGAGAGATAAGAAGACAGAGAGAAGCAGAAGTCTTGTTTGAAGCAATGCATACAGGGCACTCTGTTTATTCCACTATCCACGCAGACACAGCAAATGAAACAATCAGAAGACTGATAAATCCCCCGATAAACATCCCCTCTTCTATGCTTACAAGTGTAAATCTGAATGCAGTCATGTTCAGGGACAGACGAAGAGGTATAAGAAGGGTCACACAGCTGGCAGAATTCATGCCTGGGAAAGAGAGCCTCATGGCAAACATACTTTACAGGTGGATTCCTGAAAAAGATGAGTTCAAAGTCCACAATAAAAGCATGGCTTTTTTTGATGAGCTGAGCAGGAATACAGGCATGGATGAAAACGAGATAGAGCGTGATTTAAAATATAAAAAAGCAATATTTGACTGGCTTATAAAAAACAAGATAAGAGATATTAACTCAGTCGGAAAAGTAATGAATCTTTATTACACTGACAAGGAAAAATTGAAGTCAATAATATCCAACAACCAGTTCAGCAAGATTTTGGAGCCAAAGAGGTAGCATTTCTAAAATGAAATTTAAAATTCCGTTCAGTTTCTCTGACATAGAGATATTAAAAAGGAGAAGCAAGAGATTCATAAGATTGACCAAGCCGAAAAAAACAAAACTAGATGATTATCTTGAGGCAACTGGCGAGAGAATAAACCGGAGACAGTATCTGTCAATCTGCTACAGGACTTTTTTGATAAATCTTCTTTCTTTTTCTGTCATAATAACCTCTATTCTTGGTGTTCTCAGAGCAGATCTCTTTTATTTTTATGGACTTGGATGCGCTTTCCTTATTTCTGGATTAATTTTATTTAATCAGATAAATTACCCCAAAATGTTTGCATTTAATAAAGAAAGAGACATTGAAAGAAACCTTATCTCTGTTCTTCAGGACATGATTGTGCAGTTGAATTCAGGAGTCCCTATGTTTGATATTATTATGAACATATCTGAATCTGATTATGGGGAAGTAAGCCTCGAATTCAAAAAAATAGCAAAAGAGATAAATTCAGGGGTCTCGCAGATAGAGGCCCTAGAAAAATGCGGAAGATTAAACACTTCAAAATATTTCAGGAGAGTTCTTTGGCAGATGAGCAATGGGATGAGGTCTGGGAGCGATCTGGCAATGATTATCCAAGAAGGAATAAGCAATCTCAATGAAGAGCAGGAAATCCAGATTCAGAGTTACGGAAGCAAATTAAATCCCTTAATCATGTTTTATATGCTGATTGCAGTCATATTCCCTTCATTGGGAATAACTTTTCTTATCATAATCTCTTCTATCCTCAATCTTCCAGGAGCAATAACCAAATTAATCCTGTTTATAATTTTCGGCTTTGTCATCTTCATGCAGATAATGTTCGTGGGATTGATAAAATCCAGGAGGCCTAGTTTATTATGAACACGCTAAAATTTTATCCTAGAAAATTAAGAGAGCAGTATCTAAAAAACATAAGAAACGCTGGGATAGAGATTCAAACAACCAAATACCACAATTCTATTTTTGTGACTTCTATTATATTATCAATTGTAATCTCCACAGGATTATATTTTTTCAATGTAGGAGTTTATTTTGCTCCAATTATTTTCTTACTTTTTCTCGCTTTTTTTTATTTTAAAATAAGCCTGCAGGCATCTGCCAGGATAAAAAAAATGGAGGATGTTTTTCCAGAAGTGATTTCTCTGATGTCAAGCAATTTGAGGTCTGGAATCACTATTGACAAGGCTTTTTTCCTCTCTGCAAGAGCAGAGTTTCATCCGCTTGATAAAGAAATACTAAAAACAGGAAAAGACATCACCACAGGCCAAGAGATAGTTTATGCACTCAAGCTTATGGCAGAAAGGATAGAGTCTGAAAAGATTTCAAAAGTTGTGACTCTTATAATCTCTGGATTAAAGGCTGGAGGAAATATCGCTGATTTGCTGGAGCAGACTTCAAGAAACATGAAAGAAAAAGATCTGCTTGAAAAGAAATCCCGTTCCACGATTCTGATGTATGTAATATTTATATTCTTTGCCGCAGGAGTCGGCGCGCCTGTGCTGTTTGGGTTGGGTTCTGTTTTAGTTGAGATAATAATCCAGTTAACGTCTAGGCTTCCAGAAACAGGGGCAATACAGACAGGTCTTCCATTTACATTCAGCCAAGTGAATATTTCTCCGACATTCATCACTTACTTCTCCATATTCTTCATGATAATCTCTGATTTAGTGTCTTCCTTAGTCATTGGCCTAGTAAGAAAAGGAGATTCTAAATATGGGTTGAGGTATTTTTTGCCTTTGGTAGCCGGAAGTCTGGCGATCTTCTTTATTGTAAAAATATTCTTAGCTCAAACCCTAATATCAAGCATCAAAGCGTTTTAGCAATATTTAAAAGGAATAATGTTTTTTTATAAAAATGGCTGTTGAATCTAGGATAGACACAGGGATAGAAGGGTTTGATGAATTAATCAAAGGCGGTTATGAAGACAAATCCATTAATCTGGTTGCTGGAGGGAGCGGGAGCGGAAAAACAATATTTGCACTGCAATTCTTATTGCAGGGACTGAAAAAAGGAGAGACAGTCCTTTATGTCACATTTGAGGAAAAAAAAGCAGATTTCTATAAGAATATCAGGACCATTGGTTGGGATTTGGAAAAGGCAGAGCAGACAGGGAAATTTATCTTTTTGGAATACTCTCCTGAAAAGGTCAAGATGATGCTGGATGAAGGAGGGGGAGCTATTGAGACAACTGTATTGAAAAATAAAATCAAAAGGCTGGTTATAGACAGCGCAACCAGTTTCTCTTTATTGTTTGACGACGAACAATCCAAGAGGCAGGCAGTCTTGGGGTTGTTTGATATCCTGAGAAAATGGGATTGCACAACTCTTTTAACAGTCCAGTATGATCCTGCTGACAAAGAGGATGAGGGGCTTTCTCCGTTTGAATTTGAATCAGACAGTGTGACTCTCTTATATTATACCAAAGTAGGTTCTGAAAGAGAGAGGTTCATTGAAGTCTTGAAGATGAGGGGGACAAGGCACTCCAAGGTTCTTCACGAATTTGTGATTGAAAAAGGGGTCAAAGTAGGCCCAAAAGCAAATTTCAAGATAAACTAAGCTTCTCCAATAAAGCAAAAAGAGAGAATCTTATTATAAATATTAGTTCTCTTAAGAGAACGAAAGATTTAAATATTAGTTCTGTTTAGGATACTTATGTCAAATATCACTGATACAATAAGGTTACTCAATCCTTGGTGGGAAGATGAAAGAATTAGTGAGGAGCTTGCTAAACAGTATAAAAGAAGCTTTTTTGATAAAATACAACAATTTAAGAGATATAGGCAGATAATTATTCTTACAGGATTAAGGCGAGTTGGAAAAACCACTCTTATATATCAAACAATAAAAGAGTTGCTTAATGGAACTGATTCTAAAAGAATTTTTTATTTTAGTTTTGATAAGGAAGTTGATGATTTGGTAGAACTTTTTGAAAATTACAAAGAGCTAACAGGAGTAGACTACAAAAAAGAAAAAATTTCTGTTTTTTTTGATGAGATAACTAAGTTTAAAAAATGGGCAAGCGAATTAAAATTAATTTATGACTCCTGTCCGAATATAAGATTCTATATTTCATCGTCTAGTAGCATTAACTTGGAAGAAGAAGCTATAAAAAATCTTGCTGGAAGACACTTTTTGATTAATATAAATCCTTTAAGCTTTAAAGAATTTTTAGAATTAAAAGGTAAGGAAAAAATAATTAAAAATTATGGACTATATTCTAAGGAGATAAAAAAAGAGTTTTTTTCCTATTTATCAAGGAGCTTTCCAGAGACGATAAACTGGAATAATGAATTGATTATTAAGGATTACCTTCGAACAACAATTATAGACAAGATAATCAAATCAGACCTTCCAGAAAGATTTAATAATATTAATAAAGAATTATTGTATAATCTTATAGAATTGTTTTTCAAGGAGCCTGGTTTTTATCTTGATTATGATAATTTATCAAAGAGTTTAAGGATAAGTAAGAACACACTGTACACCCATATTTTCTATCTTGAATTTTGTTATCTGATAAGAATTGTTAAAAATTTTAGGCCAAACACACTCTCAGTAAGTAGAAAGTTGCAGAGAGTTTATCCTTATTGGTGGAATCTTGCATATTGTTATGGAGAAAATAATGACAAAATTTTAGAGTCTTTTGTTTTAAGCACGATGGATGGAAAGTATTATTGGAGGGATTTAGAAAAAGAAATTGATTTCTTAAAAATTGAAGGTAAGAACATTCTGCCGATTGAGGTTAAAAATAGAGAAAGAGTTGAAGAGAGAGAGTTAAATACATTAAAACTATTTATGAACAAGTATAAAGTAAAAAAATCTCTTCTCTTATATCTTGGAGATGAAAAAATTAGAGAGTATGATCGTAGAAAGATCAAATTTATTTCATTTTGGAAATGGCTGCTGGAGGAAAAATAATTAAGAATGATGATTTTGAACTTAGAGGGGATTATACCCACAGCACAAAACAATCTTTTAATGAAGCAAAAATTAACTCATTAATCAAAATGTGCAGAGAATTGATTGAGATAACCAAAGAGATTGTGTTTAAAAATACGGAATAATAAAGCCAGAGTTTGTTTAAGGAAAATAAGATTTCTCAATTGGATATATAATTCCCCAATAAACCTTAAATATGGTTATTTCTCTTATTATCTATGCGCCGCTAGTTTATCGGTAGAATATCTCGTTGCCAATAAAAGGAACTCCTTAGTTCCTTTTGAACCTCCTCGAAGTACGGAAGGGCGATTTCCAATTGCCTCCGATGAAATCGCATGGAAGTTCAAGAAAAGCAAAAACGAGGTGGGCCGGGTCCGACTCCCGGGTGGCGCATGAATTAGGTGAGGACCCGAGGGTTCGACGAGCAAGTTCGTGGTTGGAAGCATAATCCAAAAGAACCTTCGTGCGGGATTGCGAGCACCGGGTGGCGCATATTTTTTAAACTTTTTCTTCTTTATTAGATAGTTTCTACTGGCAATAGAAAGATTTAAATAATTATAAACTATATTAACCAATAGTTAATATATATTAACTAAAAGGAAACATAATAAAAAGGCAATAAAATGAAGAATCTGACTAAAGAGCAGGAAATAATAAAGCTGCTGTTTAAAGACCAGC
This sequence comes from Candidatus Woesearchaeota archaeon, assembly GCA_964520275.1. Taxonomy (GTDB): domain Archaea; phylum Nanobdellota; class Nanobdellia; order Pacearchaeales; family GW2011-AR1; genus CAZFNY01. The sequence goes on from CAZFNY010000002.1 coordinate 14,355, forward strand.
TTACTTTTTACAATAGCAGGAGTATAAGTAAGATAATCGGAATCAGCCACGCAGGAGCATTCAAGATATTAAAAAAACTTGAAAAGAGGCAAATAGTAAAGCCGTTACGAATAGGCAAGGCAGTCATCTATTCATTGAATAAGGAGAATCCTGTAACATCAAGGGAAATCGAAATGGTTTTGACTCTTGAAGCACAAAATCACAGGAGATGGATAGAAGAATTCAAGTACATTCAGGATAAGGCGAAATTTGCAGTATTATTTGGTTCAATAATAGAAAATGAATCTTCAGCAAAAGACATTGATTTATTGGTTGTAGCTGATAAAAATAAATTTAACGATATAAGGAGATTGATAAAAGAAAGAGGTAAATTCCTGAATAAAAGGGTGCATCTCCTGCTTCAAAAACCAGAAGAATTTAAATCAGATTTGAACAATAAAAATAAAGTCCTGATAGGATTAATCAAAAAAGGAATTGTCCTATTTGGCCAGGAAGAAGTGAGGAAAATCGTATGAGTCAATCATTAAATAAAGTAAATTGGTGCTTAAAAAAAGCTGAAAGAGAATTGAAGGAGAAAAAAAAGCACAGGGGTTTAGTCAAGTCTGAGTCTGATTTGGATGAAGCAAGAAAGCATCTAATGAAAGCAGAGCATAATTTTTCTGCTATAGAATATTTTGACAAGGGCAAATTTTCAGACTGGAGTATGAGTGCTGTTTTCTATTGCATCTATCATTGCTTTCTTGCAATTGCTTCAAAGTTTGGATATGAAAGCAGAAATCAGGAGTGCACGATTGCATTAATAAGATATCTTAGAGAACAAGGGGAGATAAACATAGAAGATAGGTTCATTGAAGCTCTTGAAAATTATGATGAACAAGAAAGACATGAATCAAGTGTAATTGAAAGACGAGAACTTTACACATATGGGACAACAATATCTGTGGATAAAGAAGAATTAAAAAGGAGCACTAATCTATGCAAAGATTGTCTTAATCAGACAAAAAAAATTATCTTTGGAGTTGATTAAACAAGAGGTGAAAAATGGTTTTAGCTTGGATACTCACAGTTTTTGGAGCATTGATTACAGCATCAGGGACAATAATACAAAAAACACTTTTGAGAAAAAGAAAGATTGATACAAGATTATACCAGGCAGCAGAGTTTCTTGGGATTGTCCTGGCCATACTTCCTTTTATTTATTTTTTCTGGAAACTTGACCCCCAGGCATTTGCAGCGAAAAATCTGATTATCTTTGGGGCTGTTGTTCTTTTCACAATAATTGCCAACATATTCACTAATTACTCTATGAAATGGGAAAAGGTCACTAATTTAGAACCAGCCAAAATCCTGGAGCCAATGTTTGTTGTTCTCTTGGCTATCTTATTCAGCTTTATTGTCGATTCGACACTTTATGATAGAAATCTTCATGTTATAATTCCAGCTTTGATTGCCAGTCTTGCTTTGGTTTTTTCACACATAAGAAAGCACCATCTTGACTTCAATAAGTATTTCATTGCAGCAATAACAGGAAGTTTTTTCTTTGCCCTTGAATTAGTGATCTCTGGGCTTATACTTAATTATTACTCCCCAATTTCATTCTATTTCCTAAGATGTTTATTTGTGTTTGCAATTACAATAATGATTTTCAGGCCCAAATTAAAAAGCTTAAATAAAAATTCCAGATTCACTTTCTTGGGACTTGGATTAATTTGGGCAGTTTATAGAGTGATTGTTTATTATGGATATGAACATCTTGGAGTTGTTTTCACTACGCTGATAACAATGCTTGGCCCTTTGTTCATTTATGTTTTTGCCTGGAAATTCTTAAAAGAAAAAATTGAGTGGAGGCATATGGTTGCTGCAAGTATAATCATTGCCAGTGTATTATATGCGCTATTGGTTTAATGCTTCTTTTACTTTTATCAACCATCTTCTTCCAACTTTTTGATAGGCTTGAATTTCCTTTCTGCTGGCGGGCAGTTCAATAAATCTAAAAGTCCTAACCAACTTTTACACATAATCCTCCCATAATTTCTATAAAAAGGGCAATCAATCTCACTTACTATTCCTGTCTTTGGATCTCTCATAATGTGAACTACCCACAGACTAAAGTCAGGGGCGTCTATTTTTAACTCAATCTTTC
>CAZFNY010000003.1:0-16368 GCA_964520275.1 Candidatus Woesearchaeota archaeon
AAAGATTGAGTTAAAAATAGACGCCCCTGACTTTAGTCTGGGGGTAGTTCACATGTTTTAAGAATTCTAAGCTTCCAAAAATCTCTAAACAATAATATTTTTTATCGTGACCTGAATTTTTAATGGTGCGTAAAAAAAGAAAGGGATCAGTATACTGCATTAAAATTAATCCTGGTGTAATTTCAGGACCAATACTCCCTTTGGATTCACATTTAGTTGCATCTTCTATATTGGGATAAAATCCTCTACATCCAGAAAATCACATCTGTATCCTTTTGTAACCATAAAAAATGAAATTAGAAGAGATTTATAAATATTATTGCCCCTAAAAATATATCAAAATGCTATCTGAATTAATCCAAGAAATGCAGAAACTCGCAAATCCCGAACAAGCCAGGAATCTGCAGAGGTTTTTCAAGACAGGCAAAGGGGAATATGGTGAGGGGGATGTTTTTCTGGGAATAAAAGTTCCTGTTCAGAGAGAAATGGTAAAAAAATATTCTGGAATAGGATTTCCAAAAATTCAAGAATTATTAAACAGTAAAGTCCATGAGCACAGGCTTGTTGCACTTTTGATATTAGTTGATAAATTCAAGAAAGCAAATGAAGAAGGCAAAGGAGACATATTTAATTTTTACCTGAAAAACGCAAAAAACATCAATAACTGGGATTTGGTTGATTTAAGTGCTCCAAATATTGTTGGAGGTTTTCTATGTGACAAGAAAAAAGACATTATTTATAAATTAGCAGAGTCAGGAAATCTCTGGGAAAAGAGGATTGCAGTTCTTTCAACTTTCATGTTTATAAAAAATGGTGAATTTGCTGACAGCTTAAGAATATCTGAAATGTTGCTCAAAGACAGCCATGACTTAATCCACAAGGCAGTCGGCTGGATGCTAAGAGAGATTGGAAAGAAAGATGAAAAAATCCTCGGGGATTTTTTAAGAAAACACTATAAAGAAATGCCTAGGACAATGCTGAGATATGCAATTGAAAAATTTCCAGAGGAAAAGAGGAAATCTTATTTAAAGGGGGAAGTATAAAGATTATTCCACAATTCTAGGCTTTCTTTTTTTGATAAATCCACCTTCTATATCTCTTATGCTCTCCTCAATTATTAAAGCCGTGGAATCTATAAGTTGTATTGCCTTTTTTATCTTAAATACTTCTAATCTAGTTACTATTGTAAACAAAATATCTATCTCTTTCTTGTCTTTTTCATTTGCATATCCTTTGTTCCCTTTGTAGATTGTTACTCCATTACCCAATTCAAACAATTTCTTTCTTATCTCCTTATTTTTATCTGAGATTATTGTCAGTCCAGTATACTCTTCTATTCCTTGAGAGATTAAATCAATTGATTTTGAAGCAACTAAATAAGTCAAAATAGAATATAATGCAACTTCTATTCCTAAAAATATTGCTGCTACAGAGAAGATTATTACATTTATGAAAAAGATTATTTCTCCCATGCTAAACCCTGTTTTTCTATTTAAATAAACAGAAAGAATCTCTGTCCCATCCAGAACACTTCCTCCTCTTACAGAAAGTCCTATTCCAGCTCCAAGCAAAAATCCACCAAAGATTGCAACTAGGAGTTTATCTAAAGTTATTATTGGGTATTTTATCCAAAGAAGAGACAAAGAAAGAGCAACTATTGCAAAGAATGTCTTTATTGCAAAAATTTTACCTATTTGTTTTTTTGCCAGGAATATGAATGGTAAATTAATTGCCAAAATCAACAAAGAAAGATTTATTGGAGTTAAAAAATGGATTAAAAGGGAGATTCCTGTAACACCTCCGTCTATAAATCCACTTGGTATTAAAAATCCTTTAAGCCCAAACCCAGCTAGTCCGATACCAACTAAAATGAGAAAAAATTCTTTGATTATGTTAAATGTAATAAATCTTACTCTCTTTTTATCAGGCATGAAATAAATATTAAACATTGATTTAAATATCTAACGCAATAAAAGTATAAATTATCAAATGTATTATCCAAAGCATATATTAAAGTATATGATTAATCTTTTAAAGAAGTAATTTTTAAGTGTTTTATGAAAATAGAAGAAATAAAACAGAAAAAAACAGTGAAAGAGCTTCTGGAATTTGGAATTATAAATATTGACAAGCCTTCTGGACCAACTAGTTTTAGTGTTTCTGATTTTGTGAGAAAATCTCTGAATGAGCTTGGAGTCAGAAAAACCTCGCATTTTGGCACATTGGATCCAAAAGTCACAGGAGTCTTGCCTATAGCATTAAACCGAGCGTGTAAGCTTACAGGATTTTTCTTAGGAGAAGACAAAGAGTATGTTGGAATAATGCGAGTCCATGAAGAACTGGAAATTGGCGAAATAAAAAAAATTATAGAGGAAAAATTTACAGGAAAGATAATCCAAACACCCCCTGTAAGATCAAGAGTTGCCAGAAAACCAAGAGAAAGAGAGGTGAAAAGTTTTAATATCTTAGAGCAGGAAGGCCAGAATTATCTTTTTAGAACAGAGGTTCAGGGAGGGACTTATATAAGAAAATTAATTGATGGCTTAGGAAGAGAGCTGGGCTGTGGCGCGCATATGCTGGAATTGAGAAGAACAAGGGCTGGAATCTTTGGAGAAGCAGGCATATTTTTTGACAGCAAAAAACATAAGGCAGGAATCTTTACAGAAGATAAAAAATATCTTAGTGTAAATCTTTACGAATTTAAAGAAGCAATAAAGGAGTATAAAACAGGAGATGAAGAAGCATTGAAAAAAATAATAATTCCTGGAGAAGTGATTATTGAATTGCATCCTGTTGTTGAAATAGAAAAAGAGGCTATTGAGTTGGTTTTACACGGCTCTCCGGTTTATGAAAAATTCTTGGAAAAAAAAGAAGATTTTGAAACAGGAAAGATTGTTTGTGTTTTTTCAGACAAAAGATTTATAGGTGTGTTTAGAGTTTTAAGAGAAGGAGAAATTTTCGCAAAATCTGAATTCACAATGCAGGAGATAAAATGAGACACTTTGTTTATTATTCGAAAAGTGCACGAACATCTGGTAACTTTGACCTTACTGAACTGATGAAAGCTGGAAGAATGGATATTGCGTGCCAAGTTGTAATTATGTCTTTTTTTCTGTCTCATAAATTAAGGGATAATGTAAAATTGCATCTTGTTTTTGACGGTGGGCCAGATCCTCCAAAACATTTAGAACTTTGCCCTGAAGAAAATCAAGCCGAAGGAGTAGAGAAAAAGATAGATATAAGCAAAAAAGATGTTGCTAGCTTAATCAAAAAAATGCTGTATAAATACAGAAAAGGCCAGAAAACAGAGGTCGCTCCTGGTTATTATATTGAAAAAAAAGGATTTATCAAGGTTATTGAAGAATTAACAGAGCAGGGTAAAAAAATCTACTTGTTAGATAAATGCGGAGAAGACATAAGAAAAGTTAAAGAATTGAATAATGGAGTTTTTGTTCTTGGAGACCAGGACGGAATCCCTAAAAAAGAATTGAGAAGATTAAAGAAAGTTGGAATTGAAAAAATTAGTGTCGGCGACAAAACTTATTTTGCTTCACAAACAATAACTATTATCCAAAATGAATTAGACAGAAGAGGGAGTTAGTTTCATTTCCCGTATTTCCATCTTCCAATCAGCCAGCTTATAAACAGCACAAATATTACAAAGATAACAGCATAAATCATTATTTCTACCCATTTATCAAAAGCGAGCAGTCCTACAATCCCGAAGACTATCACTAAAGTCAGCATTATTGCTAAGGTTATTTTGAGGTAGATTCTTTTGCTATTCTGATTTTTCTCGATAATCTTTCTTATAAGCCGTGCATCAATTGCGCCTCCGAAGAATCCAACCCAGCTAAAAAAAAGTATAAATGCCCAGTGGATTGGAGAAGAAATGAATTCAAAAAAAGTGCAGTATGCTGCCCCGCTAATTTTTGTACATTTCCAACCATCTGGATCATGACCTGTTATCAGAAGGAGCAGGATAAGCCCTACAAAGACTGCAATAAATCCTATCAAGCCTCCTTTTACCCATGGTTTCATAAATAAGAATAGTAAAAGAGATATTTAAAGATTTGTGGAAACAATAAAGAATATAAAATCTCCTTGAGACATTATAATATGAAGAAATCAGTGCGATTATATATTGAAGGGACAGTACAAGGAGTTTTTTTTAGAGGATTTATCAAAGAAAACGCAGAAAAGCTAAATGTAAAGGGTTTTGTGAGAAACCTTGAAGACGGCAGGATAGAAATCTTTTTAGAGGGAGATATAGAGAGTGTTGATAAAATGATAGAGCTCTGCAAGCAAGGCCCAAAACACTCGCAGATAAGAAACATAGAAATAAAACCAGAGATATTCCAAGATTTTAAAGTGTTTAAGGTTTTGCATATTTGAGGGAAAGATGATATACACAAATTCTGACGGAGGTTCAAGGGGAAATCCTGGGCCAGGAGCTATTGGGGTCATTGTCAGAGATGAAGGAAAAATACTCACAAGATATTCTGCAAAAATAGGAAATGAAGTCACAAACAACGTAGCTGAATATGAAGCACTGATAAAAGCTTTGGAGCTGGCCTCAAAACACACTAAAGAAGAAGTGACTTGTCTTCTTGATTCTGAATTGCTTGTCAATCAGCTTTTGGGAAAATATAGAGTCAGAAATCCAAAGCTTCTTGAACTTTTCTGCAAAGTCCAAAAACTTCAGGAAAATTTCAAAAGAATAAAATATCTCCATGTTTCTAGGTGGAATAAATTCCAGCAAATGGCTGATGAACTTCTGAATGCAGAGCTGGACAGATTAGGATATAAAAGATACAGGAAATGGTAAAGAGGGTGAAATTAAGCCAATTTAGAACTGTTTTTAACTTTTCTTTCAGGTTGAGCTAAAATGACTTCTCCATTTTCTCCAACAAACCCTGTAGTTAAAAATTCTGAAATAAAATTACCTATCTGTTTTGGAGGAAAGTTAATAACTCCTATTATTTGTTTTCCAATTAATTCTTCTCTTTTGTAAAGTTTAGTTATTTGTGCACTTGATTTTTTTATTCCAAATTCTCCAAAATCTGCCCAAAGCTTATACGCTGGTTTTTTCGCTTCTGGATAATCTTCTACCTTTGTAATAGTTCCTACTCTAATTTGAACCTTCTCAAAATCATTCCAGTTAATCTCTTCTATTTTTTATTCAATAAAAATTAGTTTAAAAAATGTTGTATAAATAGAATAAACCTCAGTTTTATGGGGGATTTACTTTTACAGCTAAGTAAAAGGCTAAATATTTAAACCAACTCTCTTTTATTGAATATGTCCAGACTGAAATTTAAGAAAATTTCGTCAGTTCCATTTTATAAATAAAATGTCACGAGAAGAACAAATAATAAACGAAAGAATAAGGAAGCTTGAGGAGCTAAGAAAAACAGGTGTTGAGCCTTATCCAAGCGAGTTTGATAAAAAACAAACTTGTGAGCAGTGTTTAAAATCAAAATTAGGGGTAAAGGTTTGCACTGCTGGAAGATTGATGACAAAAAGAGATATTGGAAAGATAATCTTCTCAAACTTAAAGGATTTTTCAGGAGAAATCCAGATTGTCCTGCAAGAAGGAGAAAGTCCTGAAAAAGTAATTGAATTTTTCAAAAAATATGTTGATTCTGGAGATTTTGTTGGTGTAGAAGGAAATATTTTCAAGACAAAAACAAAACAAACCTCAATTTTAATTAAAGACCTTGTTTTATTGAGCAAATCTATTTTACCCTTGCCAGAAAAGTTCCATGGCTTGCAGGATGAAGAAGAAAGGCTTAGAAAAAGATATTTGGATATTTTAATGAATCCAGAAGTGAAAGAAATTTTTGTCAAAAAGGCTAAGTTCTGGAACACAATAAGGGATTTTCTGCTTGAAAAAGGTTTTATGGAAGTTGAGACCCCTGTTCTAGAAAGCTCTGCTGGAGGAGCTGCAGCAACTCCATTTAAAACACATATGAATGCTTTAGACATTAATCTTTATTTAAGGATTTCAATGGGAGAGTTGTGGCAGAAAAAACTTATGGTTGCTGGATATGAAAAAACTTTTGAAATTGGAAGACAGTTCAGAAACGAAGGAATTGATATGGAGCATCTTCAGGATTATTCTCAAATGGAGTTTTATTGGGCATATGCTAATTACAAAAGAGGTATGGAGCTAGTTGAGGAGCTTTACAAGAAAGTTGCAAAAGATATTTTAGGAACCCTGAAATTTAAAAGCCATGGCTATGAAATTGATTTGGGAAAAAAATGGGAAAATTATGATTATGAAGCGGTTATCAAGAAACACACTGGGCTTGATATTTACAAAGCAGGAGAAAAAGAAATCAAAAAAAAGCTTGATGAACTAAAAATTAAATATGATCCAAAAGAAAGTAAATGGAGGCTTGTGGATATTTTGTGGAAGTATTGCAGGAAAAAAATTTCTGGGCCAGGATTCCTAGTGAATCAGCCTGTAGAAATCACCCCATTAGCAAAAAGAAATTCAAAAGACAAAAGAAAAGTGGAGCAGTTTCAGGTAATCATTGCCGGAACAGAGATGGGAAATGGGTATTCTGAATTAAATGACCCTTTAGATCAAGAAGCTCGTTTTATTGAGCAGAAGAAAATGAAAGATGCAGGAAGCCACGAAACTCACGAACATGACAAGGGATTTGTCGAAGCATTAAAATACGGCATGCCCCCAACATGCGGGTTTGGGGTCTCTGAGAGGCTATTTGCGTATCTCATTGACAAGCCAATTCGGGAGTGCGTGATTTTCCCTTTGATGAAACCTGAAAGTTAAAGAGAATATGGTTAAAATTAAGTATGTTCCTAAATCTACGTTATATCCTGCATTTGGTCTATTTGTATTTAAGGGAGAGCGAGTATATATTAGAAAAAGATTATTCAGGGGTGAAGGGATATATATCCGAGAGGATCTTCCAAAAGTAGTTCGAAAATTTCTTATTGAACATGAAATATTTCATCTTGAAGATTGGAAAAGATTGCAAAAAAAGAAGAAGAAAGATAATTGGATTTGGTCAGAGATTAAAGCAAATGCTTATGGAACAATTAAACAACCAATTGGAGCATTTGTTTGTATTATTATGAGTTTAACTCCAGCAAGATTTAAATTATATTTAAATAGGTTTAAAGCTAAATGGTAAAATGATATCAGCTGAATTTTTTGACATTTTTAGGTTTATGGGTTTTATCATATTATTTATTATTGGGATTTCTATAAGAAAAATACCCGGGGCAAAGGTTCAATCATGGATAATAATTGCAATAAGTTTATTAGGGATGATTGTTGATGGGTTTATTGTATTAAAGAATTTTATATTATAAAATGCAAAAACTTCCTATTTCGAGAGCACAAGCAATTGAATTGTTTCAAAGTTTTCCCCAAGCACAATCTGATTTTAATCATTATCTTGAAAGCGAGGCTGTGATGAGAGAGCTGGCTTTAAAGCTTGGAGAAGATATTGAATACTGGGGAATGCTTGGATTATTGCACGATGTAGACTGGGCTTTGACAAAAGATGATACAAAAAGCCATTTAACAAAAGCCCCGGAAATATTAAAACAAGCAGGATTTGACAAAGAGTTTATTGAGATAATTTTAAGTCATGGATATGGTTTTGATTGCGCAGGATTAAAAGACAAAAAGCGAAGTCAAAAAATAGAATATGCTTTAGCAGCTTCAGAAACAATCACTGGATTAGTTTATGCGTATGCTCTGATGCGTGGAGCAAGGATTTCTGATATGGAAACAAAAGGTTTGAAAAAGAAGTTCAAGGACAAGGCTTTTGCTGCAGGCTGCAATAGAGAGATAATAAAAGAAATTGAATTGATTGGGATATCGCTGGATGAATTTTTTGAAATTGCAATCGAAGGAATTAAAAAGATAAAAGATGATATAGGCTTAGGTTAAAAAGATGGAAACATTTATATACATATTAGTAATTAATAGTTATAAGTAAATAACTAAAAGATATGATTATGTCACAAAAAACTGAAAGTATAGAACATTGGCCAACACTGAATACAGTCATTATGGTAGAGGACACTTTAAAGAAAATGGAAGGAAGTGTTATGAAGGTAGCTGAGCTTAAAAGAAAACTTCCCAGGCAGGTTAACCACAATACATTAATGTTAATTCTTCAATATCTTGAAAGAAGCAATAAAATAATAACTGGATTAAAAGGTATAACTTGGATTTATAATCCAAGTCCAAAATTAAAGAAGGCTATTTCTGAAGGTTTTGAAATATGAAAGATGTAAAGGTATTTTTGTCTCCTGAAGCAAAAAAGGTTTTGGCATATCTTAATCAAGAATCCGAACATTCAAAAATTGAAAGATCTATACTGAAAGCAATAAAATATAAAATAGATCTTGTCAAAATGAATCCCAATATAGAGATCCCTTAGCAAAAAAATTAATACCCAAAGAATATATTGAAAAACATAATGTTACAAATTTGTTTAGAGTAGAACTTCCTAATTTCTGGAGGATGCTTTATACTTTGGTCGAAGGAGGAACAAAGATTGAAATTATAGCATTTGTTATAGACATCTTAGACCATAAAAATTATGATAAAGTTTTTGGGTATAAACATTAATAAATAAAAGTTCATTAAATAAATCATGGCATTAATCATTAAATCAAACATAAAAAAAGCTGTCAAGGAACTGCAGGGAAAAGAAGAAGAAGAAGAAGTCACGAGTGTTGCTGAAGAGATTGGCACTGCTTTAGAGAGAAAAGTTGAGGAAGTTTTAAGAGAAGGAATAAAAAGAGCCAAAGCGAATAATCGTAGGACATTACAAGCAAGAGACCTATGATTATTCCTATTAATTAGCCCAGGCTTGGTCAAATTAAGGCCAATGGGAGAAGGACCTTGCAGGCGAGAAACCTTTAGATGTTTTAGAAGTTAGGTTTTTATAGTTCTGTTATTTTTATAACTCATGAACAAAAAAAAGCAGGCCAAAGAGAATTCTATCAGGGGAAAGAAGAGCAGAGCAGCGGGAACAAGATTTGAAGCAAAGGTAAGGGCTGAACTAGAAAACTTGGGCTGGATTGTTGGGAAATGGATGAACACAGTTGATTATGATAAAAATGGAAAAACAGGGAAGCTGGTTCCTGCAAAGAGAAAATACAATCCTTTTTTAAAAGTCCTTGGAATTGGAACTGGATTTCCTGATTTTGTTGCATTTAAAAGAGCTAATAATGGAAATTATGAGGTTATCGGTGTTGAAGTCAAAATAAGAGGATATTTGGATCAGATTGAAAGGGGAATGTGCCACTGGCTTTTGGAAAATAAGATTTTTTCAAAAATACTGATTGCCAAGAGAAGCAAAGAAAGAGGAACTATAGAATATATTGATTTCTTGGAAAAATATAAGTCATGTTAGTATCTCTGATGAATTTTAGTCTTTTTAAAAAATAAAGGAATAGCTGATCACTACATTCGCAGATGTTTATTAATAATTGATGCAATCAGACGAGTTTTAAGTGAGGAGTGAATTTTTATTTAATATCTGAACGATATGAACCATAGTGCAATAAATGTTATAAGGTGTTGATAATTAATAAGTTTATGAAAAAAGAGGTTTTGCTTTCAGTGTTCTTATTAATAATATTATTAAGTTTTATTTCCTCTATCCAAATAAGCGAAATTGAGATAAATCCTGCAGAAGGAAAAACAGGAAAAGAATGGGTTGAGATTTACAACGACGAAAGTGAAAAAGTTGACATTTCTGGCTGGAGTGTTTATGATGGCTTGGCAAGTGAAAAAAAGAGATACACTTTTCTCTCTGACACAATTATTGAATCAAAAGGATATCTAATCGTTGAATTCAGCGGAGCTGTGTTGAATAATGGAGGGGATTATGTTGTTCTGAAGGATAAGAATGAAGAAGAAGTTGATAAAACAGAACAGCTAAAAGAAACACTTTCTTCTGGCAAAACCTGGCAGTTTTGTGAAAAATGGGAATTTTTAGAAGAAACAAAAGAAAAGGAAAATGCTTGTAAAAACTCGGAGAAAGAAACAAAGGAAAACAAAACAAGTAAATTAGAAAAGTTAAGCTATGAAGAAGGGGGATCACAAGAGGTAAAAGAAAAAAAAGTAATTCCTGAAGCCATAAAACTCAATGCGCAAACTATAAAAAGCGAAAAAGATTCGGAAATTCTGAATAAAAACAACTACCCAATTTATGGACTTATAGGTTTTTGTGTCTTGCTGGGATTTTTATTTTTATTAAAAAGAAGAAAGGAAAAAAATGAGCTCGTTTAATGAAGGAAAAGAAATACTGGTAACAATGGTGCTGGAAATTCTAGGAAGGCCGAAAGAGCATATAGTAGAAACCTTGAAAGAAATAATCAAGCAGATGGGAGAGGAAAAAGGAGTAAAAGTCCAAGATAGTATTGTCAATGAACCAGTTCTGGTAAAAGACCAGAAAGACCTTTATACAACTTTTTCAGAAGTTGAAATGAAGATAGAGGATATCCGCACTCTTCTTGGAATCATCTTCAAGTACATGCCTGCACATCTAGAGATTATTTATCCTGAATCAATAAAACTTGATAATGTCTCTTTAGGAGAGACATTGAGTGAATTGATAAGAAGGCTTCACGCTTATGATGAAGTTGCCAGGGTTCTTCAGAATGAAAATTTTATCATGAGAGAAAAACTGAAGGAATTTATTGATGAAAAAAAGAATAAGAAGGAAGAAAAGAAGTAATTTGGGGGATGGTTCATATAATTGTGCTCACTTTGTTCGCAGATTGAATAATAATTAATAAACTTACAGGAGTAGGATAAAAGTGTATATTTTTATAGATAAATTATTTCAAAGTAGATTATGGGGGAGTTGCCGATAGGTTGGTGATAAATTAATTCATCTTCTTAAGCCAATTTTCACCAAATCTGGAGATTTCTTTTTTGCACCCATATATCTCAAATAAAAGAATACCATAAGCAAAACAGCAACTATCACAAGTCCCCAGCCAATTGTTTTTGTGCTTGAGCTTGAACTAGTAGTAGTGCCAATGCAGGTTCCAAGGCAGCAGATATTTGTCCTTATTTTTCTAGAATCTCCTTCACAGCTCTGGCCTGTTTTGCAAATTGCTCCCCCTAACTCTGTGCATGTTTTTTGAGCAATTGAATCAATGCAAATTCCAGCTTGGCATGTCTTATTGACTCCACAAGGCTTTGAAGTGCTGCACTGCTCTTTTATTACACACTTGTAGTTGATACATTCTTCATTAGTTCCACAGCGAGTGTGATTAGTGCATTCTCTTACAAAAATACACTGATAATTTATACAGGATTTATCATCTTTGCAGTCAGTTGTTTTTTCACACTCGTGCTTTAAAACACACTCTCCATCCTTGCATTCTTCAAGATTATCTTCGTCACAATCCCTGTTTTCCATGCATTCTACACAAACCTTGTCTTCACAGACCCTGCCTGTTGGGCAGTCTGTATTCACAGAGCATTCAGCCATGCACTTGCCATCAGAAGAACAGATTTCATTCTCTCCGCAATCTCTTTTGTTTCTGCATTCCACACACGCCCCATCATAAGAGCACACATCATCTCCTGAGCACTGGCTGTCTTCAGTGCATTCAGGTATGCATGTTCCAGTATTGTCACAGAGCTTTCCAGCCCCGCAAATAGAATTGGTTTTGCATTCAACACAGGTATTTTTATCTGAGCAAACTTTATTATTCAGGCAGTTAGTATCTTCTGTGCACTCGACACAGATTCCGTCATCTGAACAGACACCGCTAGCGCAGTCACTTGGAAGAGTGCACTGGCTTTCGCAAACTCCATTTAAGGAGCATATTTTTCCTGAGCCACAATCAATGTCAAGCCTGCACTCAATACATTTAAAGCTGTCTGAGCAGAATTCTCCAGAAGGGCAGTTGGATTTTTCCAGACATTCAACACAGATTGCCTTGTTTATCAAACAATATCCAGAAGAGCAGCCAGAATTGTTGACACACCCTTTATCAATAACCTCAGAGTTAAAGCATTTGGAAGTGTCAAATTCGCAGTTAGAGCAAGATAAAGAGCCATCATTAAATCCGAAGTCAGAACAGTTTTTTATGTTTCCCCAGTCGCTTCCATCGCATTGCTCTCCTGCATCAATTTTTCCATCTCCACAATATGCCTGGATAGGAGAGTCTGTCACGCATTTGGAAGTGTCAAATGCGCATTTTAAACAGGAGAGGGCTCCGCTTGTGAATCCAAAATCAGCGCAGCCAGTTACAGGGCCCCAATTAGAACCATCACAAGATTCGCCTGTGTCAATTTTGCTGTTTCCGCAATATCCTTTAGTTGCAAGTATGTAAATCGGGATTGTGTATTCTAAGTTGCTTGTTTTCAAGATTATTGAACCAAATAAATCTTGAGTTATGTCTCCTAGCTGGAAACTTATTGCTTTTGTTGTCTGGCTGGAAATAGTAACAGAACTTTCAGAGAGTATCTTGCTTGGAGAGGTGATTGTTATTGTTATTGGGCTGTCTTTAAGGTTTTGTACTTGAATGAAAAAATCAGAAGAAGAAAGAATAAATCCTGGGTTTATTGAGAAATCTGCCATTGTTGAATTTATTGAAAAATTAGTTGTGACTGGCTCATTTGTCAAAAATCCTGATTTGTAATAGTGTATATTTTCTATTCTCATAGAATAATCTCCAGAGGTTTTTCCAAGAAGAGAGGCCTTGACATAAAAGTTCTCCCCTATCCTGGCTACATCATAATCCATTGGAATTTGAACATGGCCCCTGTAGAAGATTATATTTGCTTCTTGAATGGGATCCACTATGTTTCCTGAAATTCCTGCAATTATTGTCTCTCCTTGATTGTAAGAAGATTTCATATCAACTGTTAAGCTAGAAATAAAAGGAAGCGCCAGGATTAAAATGAAAATCAAGCTCTTTTTCATTATAATTAGAGAAAAAAGGAGTTAATAAAGTTTATTTTTCATATCTTTTATTTTTTGTATTTTTAATATAATATTACTTGTTCCTTTTTCCGAACATTACTCTTACTTAATCTGTATTTAGATTCTTCCAATCTTATTGAAATTATTTGGAGAAAAGAAATATTATCTCATTCAATAGAAGATATATCATTTAAAGAGATGAAACCCTGCTCATAAATTGGTCTTACTCTTTTAGATAAACCTTCCCATGCTCTGTCAGCGAGATTCTTAAGAGTCTTACGTCTCTCGAACCAAAATATAAAAGGCATAAATATCCTAAGAAAATATAGTTAATAAAGTTTATTTTCCCAACTCTTTCAGCTTTTTCAAAACATCATCCATCTCTCCTTTTGGCCTTTCTTGCTGGGGCCTTGGAGCTGGTCTTTGCTGTGGAGGGAGGATTCTTCTCTGGATTTGAGGTCTTGCCATCTGGGTTCCTGAAAATGGAGGAGGGAAACCCGGCCTTCTAGGAGGAGTAGAGGATTTTCCGCTTTTTAATCTGAACAAAAGCATTCTTAATTTATTTCTGAATAATATTCCAATTAACACCAAGACTATCAATCCTAAGAGAATCCAAAGCCATAATAAGCTCCCTCCTGGGGTAGGGGTTGAACTTTTTACACAACAGTAATCTGAAAAGTAATCACAGTCATCAGTATTAGATGTTTCATTACTAAGGCAGGTAGTTCTGCAATGTCCTCCATTAGTTTCACATTCTGAAGCAGTTGGTGTTGATGTCGTGCAGATTCCCTGAACACAGCAACTGGCATCAGAAGCAGTAAGCTCTAACCCGGAACAAGTCTCACTTGAGGTGCAGAGAAGTCCATGAAGGTCACTGCATGTTTCAGATTGTTCAGCTACACTGCAACATTTTGTAAAGCCTGTTGTACAAACAAGACTATTTACTATAGTTCCTTCATCTTTATTACAAGCAGCTAGAGACCTGCAGTAATATCCTGATTGCTCGCAGTCATCAGGAGTTTCTGCAACACAAACCCCATTATCATCACAAATAGGCTTTGCTGTGTCTTTGCATTCTGTATTAAGAGTGCATTCATCTTCATCTGCTGGAACACATTTTTTATTCACACAAATACGTCCGCTGCTACAATTATTCGGGGTGTTGTTTAAACACTCTTCACACTTGCCAGTTGAGTTATCACAAACATCACCTGGCCTACAACCAGTAATTAAACAATGATCACTTTGATCTCTGCATAGATTAGATGCATCGCATATCTGATTCTTGGTTTTATCACAATCATTAGCAGTCAAGCACGAAACACAAGTATTATTCTGGGTGCACTTTTTTCCAAGGCTTGCATTAACACATTGAGAATCTCCTGTTGGACCAAAGCAATCCACGCAATATCCTTTGGTCAATAAACAATAACCAGAAGCACAAGGTTTAGTCGTGCTACATTTATTTTCACACTCGCCTGTGTCAGAACATTCTTTTTCAATGCCACAATTTCCAGAAGTAGGCGTGCACTCAACACAGGTTCCAGAGCCTGAGCAAAACTCTCCTTCAGCACAATTACTTAAATCATCATCACTACAGTCAACACACTTATCTGGGGTTAAATCCTTGTTACAAACTTTTCCAGAATCACATTCATCTGTATTTTTGCATGGTACACAAGTGTGAGTAGTTGTTGAACAAACCTTGCCGTCAAGACAATCATCATTTTCAAGGCATTGCACACATAGAAAATCGTCTAATAAACAAAAAGTTTTATCCTGATCCAAGAAAAATGAGTTAGTTATATCATTACTGCAGTCCTCAGGATATGAACACTGAACACATTGATTATCTTCACAGGCGCATTTGTAATCTCCTTCTTCTGAGCAGTAAGCAGTGTTATTGCTACAATCACTATCCCCAATACAAGGAACACATTTGCTGTTATCACAAACAGGTTTTAAAGAATCGGTGCAATCATCCTTTTCAGTATTTTCTAAACACTCTGTATCGTTTAATACACACTGACCTTTAAAGCACTTTTTTCCTGTATCACAATTAGAATCATCATAACACTCTTTTGGTATAAAAGTATTTTGATCCCAAGCAGAGAACAAAATAAGGGCTGTGTCTCTTGCAATGTCTGCATTTGCATTGTTTTTCCAGCAGCCAGAAGTATCTTGATTCTGCAAAAACCAATTTTGTGCTCTTGTCTTTGCTGACTCATCTTGAGAAGAGGTAAGAGACAAAACTGCAACAGCAGTATCATAAAATTTGTCGCTTGAAACTTGCCAGTAGCCAACAGGAGGGGTTTTAGTACTAGATTTGATATATTTTGGGTTTGATAAAAGAGAGTCTCTGAAATTTGAATCAGCAGTGAGATAATATAAAAATGCGTCTGGCAAGTATTTTGAATTCTCGGTTTTTTCTGAATTAGCTTTTAGATAAGGAACAAGAGAGTCTGCTGAAAATTTGTCTTCAGTATAAGAAAAAGCAAAAGCTGCCCAAAGAGTGGCCTCGTAGTCGCACTTATTTTCTTGTTTAAGGCAATATGATTTTATTGATTCTATTGTCTCTCCTTCAGAATTGGGGGTATTGCTGTCTAGAATAAAAAAGACAGAAGAATCTTCATTTTCTTTATAAATAAGATTTGTTAAAAAAGTCTTATCGCATTCAATATGAAATTCCCTATAACAATTTGCATTTATTTTAAGCCAATAATCTCCCCTATCTTTACTAAAACAAGTCCCATCTAATTCAGTTATTTTTTTATCCAACCCTATTTTTAGATTAACCACCTGCTCTCCGACTCCATTCTTTGTTCCCCCTAGATCATTTCCCCCAAAAGTTATTGTGCAGGTTGTGGCTTCTTCGCTATCTATCTGCAAATACCACACAAGGGCGCTTGAAATTCCTTTCTGAGCCAAGAGCCATTTCTTTGCTTTTTCTGTGTCATAACCCATTTTGTCCATAGCCAAGATTACCTGCGCGGTTGTTTTTACACTGCAAGTTGAAGATGACGATAAAGCGGGCCAACACTCTTCTGTCTCAGATACTTTTTTTGACGCGGCAATAATCTGGCTTCTGCATTTTTCATCTCTAAGAACCAGTAAAGAAAATATCTTTGCATCTAAAGAAAGTCCAGTTTTGCTGCAATCTGTTCCTATCTGAGATTTCAAGCAGTCATAAGCTTTTGAAAGATTGCCTTCTGCAGAAGAGGCAAGAGATATATTTATTATTAGAAATAAGAATAATATGCTTAATACAAACTCCCTCTTTTCCATGTTATTATAAAATATATGGAACCAAAAGATTCCATTTTTTATGAAGAAGATAACCAATTGTTCTTTATAAATATTTTTAATGTGAAAGCTATGTGTAAAAATTAGTGTTTAGATTTTTTATATAGGCTAAATACTTTAA
>CAZFNY010000004.1:0-7615 GCA_964520275.1 Candidatus Woesearchaeota archaeon
GATGCAAGAAATTTTATGAATTTGAGGAGAGTGATAAATAATTTTGTTAATCCACATCAGGAATTAAGTGGAAAAACTTCTGCAGAGATGGCTGAGATAAATTTAGAACTAGGGAGAAATAAATTGTTGAATTTGATAAAATTTGTAAGAGATGATCATATCATGCTATCTTGACAGTATCTTGTTTGTACCTAATTAAAGAATTTCAATCATTTAAGTTGTCTGCTCGTAAACTCGCAGAAGATGAATAATTATAGAATTATCTGATTAAAGAAATTTATCATAAGAATATTCTAAACGCGCTTTTATCAAATTTCTGCCATATAACTTACTGGTTATTAAACTGATAATCGATGAAGAATCATTACTTAGTAGAATATAGAAAGATAATCATCTAAATATAAAAGTTGCGTATTCAGGAGCAATTGCCAAACTAATTTTTTAACAGAATGGGAAACTATTAACTGGGATTATTCTGGCACATTAACAATTCTTAATTAAATCTGTGAATGAAAGTGAACACAATTAAAAGGTTGTAGATTTTATTTATTCCTCAATAACTTGATAGTATTACACACAACCCTCTTTCACGCTTCACTCGGCTTTACAACAATTGTGCAGGCATTTGAGAATGGCTGGTTTCCGTATTTATCCTGACATCTTATGTAATAGGTTTTGTCTTCATACCAATCAGTATAATGAGATGTTTTTTCATACACATTCATCTTTAATCCATCTTTGAACAAGTAGTTGCAGTCTGTATTGCTATAGACACACTCTGCTTCTTCATCTGTGATAATCTTGAGAAAGTTGTCTTCATTATAGACTCTTATTACAATTGGCTTTGAAGTGTCTGTTTTTACTTCAAAGCTGAACTCTTTAGAGTCTGTGTTTCCAGCAGGGTCAACACATCTGATGACACAATTATAGTTTCCTGCTGTAGGCCACAAATCCTGGCTATGGGTGTATGATGTTCTTCCCTGGCTATATGAAAATTCAAGGAACTCTGTCTTGCTCCAGTCTTCTGCATAACAGGATGGGCTGTAAGAGCAGGTTGCTTCTCCTTCATTATACCCTGCAGAGGTTTCTGCAGTAAGAGTTACTTTAACAGTGTCTGTTGAGCCGCTTACAATTCCTTCTGGCCCTACTTTGTCAAGCACTAATGGCTGTGTTCCTATAATGCTGATTTTGTATCCTTGAGTATTGACATTTCTATCTTTTGTTGCAGTTGGTTTGTCTTTGCATCTGAAATAAAAGTCATTTGTCTTTTGGCTTTCTATTCCTGTAAGAGTTGTAGAGCATTTATATAACATTTGCGCACTCATTTCAAAAACACTGCTCGAACAAGTCATTGTTCCTTCCATGTTTTCAAATTCCGTGTCTCTTTCTCTCGCCCATTTGCATTCTGCTGGCTCATTGACATAAAGCTCAACCGGAATTGTGCTCTGATTATAGCTAATAGGGGTTGTCTTGTTTATGTTTGTTCCAATAATTACCGGAGGAGTTGTGTCTGGCCCTGCATCAACACAATACTTGAATGCAAAAGTTGCTATGTTGGCTCTCCCGTTTGCATCCTGGCATCTTACATGAAGTTCATAATTTCCATTATTCTGCAATGTCAAGCCTTCTGCCTCTAAAGATTCTGCACTAGGAAGACTAATCATCTGAGTGTGATTGTATTTTAAGCTTTGGCTCCCGCCAAAATAAAACTGCATCGAGTCAAAATCATTTTTTCTTATAGGGTCTATCTTGCATTTTGCCGGTTCATCTAAGAATATTCCAAATGCGAATGGTGTGAATGCAGGAATGCATCCTTTATTATATTCTACGAAAACCCCATAGTCAGGAGGAGAGATAGCAGTATCTTCATCGTAAGTATAATTCCTGCTTAAAAGAGCATCTGGCCAGGGTTTGATTACAGGAGGATTAATATCTTTTTCATTTTTCCAGATGCACATTTGGTCTTTTGTTCCAGGGTTTATGAGCTCGCACGCCTGGCCCAAACTCTTGCATATATACAGACTGCAAGGCAAGATTCCACTATTGCATTTCTCACAGCTTTTGCCTCCTGTCTGTGCATCCCATAATTCACAAGTATATTGGATTCTTATCTCACTTGTTTTTTTGTAAGTAAGAAGAAATATAGCAACTCCAACAATAATTCCCAGTCCAAGACTTGCCAATGTCCCGCTTATTCCCAAAAGCTCCCCTAATACTGGCCCAAAAGTTGTCCCAATAAAATACCCTGCTCCTGCCCCGCGTGCAGCAGATTCTATTGCAGATTGGTCATGTGTTATCATTGGCCCAATAAGCTTCACAACTTCATAGATTGTTAGGGCAACAGCAGCATTGCCTGCGACTGTCTTTATTCTTCCCCATACTCTGCCGAGGAGAGAACGAGTTTTCTCATTTAATTCGTCCAGAATTGCTTTATCTGCTACTTTATCCCCTGTTGAATATGCAAACCAATCACCACCTTTTTTAACATACACTTCTTCACCAATATCTATCACTTTATTATTAGGATTAAAAATATCTTCTGCAGTTATTATTCCCTTTCCTCCTGCTTCATTTGTGACTGCTTTTGTAATGGTAGCTGGTTGGGGATTTATTGTTGGGATTGGTATTGTTGATGCTCTAGTAATAGTAGGCCAACCTTCACTAAAAGCCATTCCAGTAGAAGTAGAAAGTGTCAATGGAAGAATATCCATCGCTGGCCAACCTTCAGATACCATTTCAACATCTCCAATATTTAATACAGCTGGTTCCAAGTTAACAGAAGCTCCACTTGTAATAGGATTAGGGATTGAACTCCCTATTTTTTGTATTAATCCTTTTTCTGCATTCACAATTTCATAACCCCTTTGCTTCAAAGCGTCTGACACAATCATTTTTTCTAATTGTTCATTTCCACCTGTTCCTACATAAATATTTATTCTTTCTCCACCGGCAGTAATGAATTGTTTATATCCATCTCCATCTGCCCTCACCTCCCCCACACTGCTTCCAATAGCATAAGAGATTGCTACAACTCCAATTATCAATATCAATATCTGGCTGAGTGCCAAGCTCTTTTTTTCAAATCTTGTTTTATCTTTCATGTTCTATTTTTGTGAACAAATGTTCTAATTTTTTGAACAAGTATTCCAGCCAGCTTTATTGTTTCTTCAGCTTCTGCTTGAGATATATTTTCAACATCTCTGTAGAGAAACTCGTTTCTCTTGATTCTTATCCTATCAAAATAATTTACTAGTCTTAAATCAATATCGCATCTTTTGAGGAACTCAAATAGATTTTTGTGATGTTCTTTTCCAATCGGCCTATATCCCATAAAAAACATTAGATTTCTTCCAGCCCGGACAACCGAGTTATAGGCAATAGTGATTGCCCATTCAAAATCCCCTGTTTCAAACATCTCTTTTGAAGATTTTATGTCCTTTTCAGAGCTTTCAAAATCAATATCTTTCTCTTTTTCTATTTTGTCTATTTTTTTAGCATTTAGCAATTCTTCGAAATTCATTTTCTTCTCCTATTAACATTATCTTTTTTTTCTTCATTATATCTTTGATAAATGCTTTGTCTTTATTTTTTTTTAACTCTTCAATATTCCAAACAACAGGGTTTATTGTTCTTCGAATAATTTTTTCAGCTTTTTCTATCAAAGGATATACTTTAGATGTTTTTATATTTCCAATTATAAACAAATCAATGTCGCTTTCAGCAGAGTAATTTCCTTGGGCAAAACTTCCAAATATCAATGCAAATTTTATTCCTTTAACTTTAATCTTTTTTTTTATGGGATAAAAGATAAAATCTGTTTTTATGAATATATTTTTCAAGTCAGGAAGTATGGGGCATTTCTCATTTACAGATATATTATTATTCTCTTTTTTTATTAAACCCAATAACTCTAGATTATCAATTTCTCTTTTTATCCCGCTCACAGATATCTTTAATTTTGTGGAAATTTCTCTAAGATGGGTGTCTTTTTTACCGAATAATAAAAATCCAATTATCCTTACCCTTGTTCTTGATGTAAATAATTTTTCTATCATCTTCCTGTTGTACTTCTTGTAGCTGCTTTTATATTTTTAATCACTTTGCTAAAATATTCCCCCCAGCATGTTTCTCCATTGCACTTCAAAACTTCCTCTATTTTTGCATATCCTTTTTCTCCAATATAATTGACTTTTATCCCGCAGTCTCCAAGCGACTGGCAGAAATTTTCTTTCATGTTAAGCCAATCGCCTCCTTTACAGCCTTTATGTATACCACCATCTACACAACACTGGCAGTTCTCTTTGCATTCCCAAGTTCCCTCTAATAATCCTTTTTCAAATTTGGCAATACACTCTGTGCTTGCAAGTGAGCAGGTATCTTGGCTAGTTCCTTCTGGATTCCAGAATTCAAATCCAGGTGCAATCAAAGGAGCACAGACATACTGGGGCTTGTTGTCTTTTATGTCTCCATTGGCTATCCACACACAATCCCTTTTGTCTGTGTTGTTGCAGTCTTTTTCATTGTCCTGCACAATGCAGTCTTCCCATCTGTTTTTCACACACGCTGCTGTTTTGAATCCACCATTTGATTCTGATTGCACACACAAACTCTGTCTGTATGCATCACAAGGTTCTATTGTAATATCATTATTATAACATACAAACCTGAAATACTCTGTTCCCGGAGTGTCAATGCCATTTGAGTTTGAGGCACACCACGCTTCGCCATGCAAAGGCTGTCTCTCATATTCTGCAAGAAAATCAGCATCATTACATCCAAGGTCTCTGCATATCTTGTCTCCAAAATCTGGTTTGTTGTCTATTTTCCTGTCATAATTCTTGCACGTGCTTCCAAGATAATAATCACAGTTCCCACAGCTTTTAGAATTTGCATTTCCACTGTCAGCTCCACAGCTTTCTTCTTTGCTCATTATCTTTGTCCAGTATGGTTTGTCTTTTATCTTGGAAGAATCATAAATATTTGCTATATTGCCGCAGCTGTCTAAAAAATAAACTTCATCTTTATTTTCAACACAGGTTGTTTTTTGAGTCTGCCCGCAATTTGTTCCCAGTTCTTCAGCAGAGCACAAATATCCTTGATGAAATTCAACATTAGTTCCTTGTGAATCCTGTCCAAGTTTTTCACACTCTTTCTGTGTCAGAAGCTGGCAGGTTTTCTCAAAATCTTTTTCAAAAACACACGCGCCTTTTTCATTAGAAGTAACACTCGCTAAACACTGAAGTTCGTTGAGCGCGTCTGTCTTGAATATTGTTTCTAATCCATAAAGTGCAGAAATTCTCTTGCATCTTACTTGTGTCACAAATGCTGCCTGGTCTCCAATTATGCAGCATCCTAAAGAACACTGAGGAACAAGATTTGGATCACACGAAGCGCTCTCTCTTGAATAAATTCCTCCTTCTTTGTTGCATACACTTTCAGGAGTGTTTTCCATACAGGTTCCTTCCTGGCTGTCATAACAACATCCTAATTTGCAGTACCCTGTTGCCTCGCAAGAAGTTGGAACAGCCCTGAATTCTTCTCCTGTTGCAGGATTAATCTCCTCAGAACACTGGATTTCAGGAGCATTTTGGCACCATGCTCCATCACTCGTCTTCTCACAGCAGAATGAAACTTCGCCGACAGCTTTTATATTCGGTAAAACCATCAGCAAGATTCCGACCATTAATATCAAGATTATTTTTTTCATCTTATCCATATCCTGGAGGCCACGCAATGCTCCTTGTTGCAAACTGAAATTTATATCCTGTGTTTCTGTCAGTTAAAATGTAGATTGTAGAGCCCTCAATCTGAGTTTTCTTTTCAACCTTCAAGTCCCTGTAATACTCCATATAAGTTGTTGTTTCTGCGTCTCCGTAACGAGCTTCCCAGTTTAATATGCTGTTTGCAATGCTTGTCAATTCATAAAGATTATTGTCCAAAACAACCTTGAATTTGTCATACTTGTTTGACTCGCCCTTTGTAAGGGTTAAAGTGTGATTAAAACTGACAACAACTCTTTTTGGCAAAAGCTCAACACTTGTTCCTCCTTTTTTCAGAACAACTTCATAATTTCCCTTGTATTTGTTTTCAAGCTCAATAAAGCATTCTGCCACCTTGCCTTTTATTTCTGTTTGTATCTCTTGTTCAATATGGTTTTTGAGCATTGGCTGCTGCATCACACACGTCTTGTAATACTCATTTGTGTAGCAAAGATATTCTATATTGTCACTATTATACACAATATAATGCTCTGGCCTTATAGAGCCGCCTCTTAGAGATAGTGTTTCCACAGATTGCTTCAAGTCTTCTTCTAAACATATCTGAATAAAAGAATACGGATTCTCTGTCTCAAACCCAAACATTGCTTTTATTTTAGGATAAAACATGTATACCAGCACAGCCAAGGCAACAACAACTAATGCTATTATCACAAATATTGTGACCTGCGCTCTCTTTGACCTTGACCTCATTTTTTCACTCAACCCAAAGTCAACTTCTCCCCTCTTTTCTTTCATATGGTTCATTGTCTTTTCTTTTTTATAAATTTATTCATAGTTCTGAAAGCTTTACACTCAAACAATCGCTCATCTTGTCATACTTATCCTGACATCTTATGTAATAAGTTTGTTTGTCGTCAGCACCAAATTCTTGTTTTATATCATAATAAATAATAATCTGTGTGCTTTCGCTGCGATTAGTAATATCAAAATAACAATCTTTATTGCTGTAATAACATCTTGCCTCCTCATCTGTTGCAAGA
The DNA here is from genome assembly GCA_964520275.1 of Candidatus Woesearchaeota archaeon. Taxonomy (GTDB): domain Archaea; phylum Nanobdellota; class Nanobdellia; order Pacearchaeales; family GW2011-AR1; genus CAZFNY01. The sequence goes on from CAZFNY010000004.1 coordinate 6,761, forward strand.
GTTATAGAGTTTCCCCTGCCATAAACCCGAGTTATTATTGGCTTTGCATCATGAATCTTTGAAGTTATTGTTATTGTTTTTTCTGCTGTGTTGCCGATACTATCCTTGCAGAGTATCTGAATGGTGTGTGTTCCACTAGGCAGAGAATTAAATACAGATTTGTGTTCTCTTGAATTTGTTTTCTGAAAATTATTTCTCCACTTCACTTCTGCAAATTTAAACCTACATAGAGAAATTCCGTTGTCTACTCCACCCTCTGTTGTTGCTTCTAATGTAAAAAACTCACTAACAGATGTTCTTTCAATAACTATTCCCTCTTCAGGAATTAGAAAAGTATTAGCATACGTAGAAGTTATATTTAATGGAGCTGGTGTTCTGATTATATCATATTTTGCTTCATCAAAATTAGAATTCACATTTCCAGAAGAGTCATTGCATTTGATGTAAACCGAGATATCTGTTTGATCTGAAGCTATATTTGTTAAAATTGCCCCGCAGAAATACTCTAAACTTTCATCATCTTCAAGATTACACAACATGGCATTCTCATCACTCATATCTTCATAAGGTATTAATCTTTCATAATCAAACTTGCACTGGCCAGGTTCATCTAGATAAGCTGTAAAAGAGAAACTTGTTGCACTAAACTGCATATAACTTCCGCTTGGAGGAGCAAAACTTTCTATTACAGGAGGAAAAGAATCTGGTTCAGGATTGACGCACGCTGTTATTTTCATAGACTTTTCCTCAAAATTTCCAGCATTGTCAATACACCTTACATAAATTGCAAAACTCTCTTTATGGGCAGGAACATTTGCAACAATCGGCAGATTATCTATATGGTGTGTTGTTGAC
>CAZFNY010000004.1:7715-8876 GCA_964520275.1 Candidatus Woesearchaeota archaeon
TATAGTCACAATTTTTTGACCCGATGAATCATCTATTGAAAAAGTTCCAGGCTTAACACTTTTAAAAGTCAAGCTTGGGGAAGTTGAGTCATCTGAGAACATAGGGTAACATAATTTGTTTTCTCCATCATAAACTCTGTCTTCCAGCTGACATAATGTTCCAAAACTTTTACATCTGTATTCATTGCATTTTTCTGGCTCGTCATTACACTTATCACAATCAGCTCCTCCATAAGGAGGTCTCCAAGGCATGCATTCAAAGGTTGTTGTTTTTTGTCTGGTTTTGCCGATGCCGAAAATAGCTTTAAAAACAAGAAACGTAAGAGCGACAAGTAAAGCCCCAATTGGTCCTTCGGAGATAAGACCTATCCCAATCCAAAAAATCTCAAACGCATTCATACTCCCCCCATTCAGACCAAAAAATACTCCCCATCTTCCAGGATTTTCAGGAGTCAACACATTAATATTTGTCCCCCCACCTTCTCCACTTGAAGTTTTATCAGAAATAAATGGAAGAGGAGTATTCACTCCAATAACGTTCAAGCTTTTTTGTAGTATCTTCTTATATCTATTGTACCACTCTGTTTCTGTTGGCCTGTCAAAAGAGCCAGAAAGAGGGAGATTTCCAGATATTTTTCCAGCCAGATTAATATTCATCCCACAATCCCCTAAAGACATGCATAAATCATTTATTTGCTCTACAAAAGCTTGGTCTCTGCATCTGCAGTTTGCTATACACTCCCAAGTAAACTTAAACCAGTTAAATTGTTTTTGTTCAATATATGTGCAAACTACTTTTCCATTATCTCCTAGAGATCCACATATATCTTTTCCATTTTGATATCCATCAAGAGCACCATTGTTAAAGCCAGTAGGGTATTTTGGAACACAAACTCCAAATTTGAAATTATCTCTCTCATCAATCCCAGTTAAATCAACATCTTGCCATCTGCAGTCAGGAAAAGAATCGCACTCGTCTTGATTTTCCCAAAAAAAACATAACCTTTGCAAATTTTGCCTGCACTCTGCATGAAAAATTCCATCCTCTACTTTTTCTGAGCATATCCTGGTTCTATAAGGATCACACAAAGTGGTAGTGATTTCTCCGTCATCACAAGCTTTTAAAAAATGACTTGAGCCAGGAACATTCGCGCTGATGAT
>CAZFNY010000004.1:8976-13312 GCA_964520275.1 Candidatus Woesearchaeota archaeon
CCCAACATAAGAATCATAATCACACCAACTCTCGCCATTTTTTCTTGTTTTTTTATTTCCATCTTTATCTATCTCTGTACATTTGGTATCTTTGCAGCCATATCCTCCATTAACTAATCCACAAGTGCTTATTCCCCAAGTGCATTCTTGAGCAATTCCTTCTGGTTCGCCGCAGGAATCAACATAATAAACATCATTCTCTCTAGGGAGGCATCCTTTTTTTCCCTCAATATGAGTGCATCCGGTTATCTCACTTAAAATAGGGTCAGAGCAATACAGGCCTTTATTAAAAGCTCCCCCAAGATGATTGTCAGCACAATCTTTTTCTGTTGTAATCTCACAAGGCACGCCTTTTTTAACACACGCTCCTTTATCTTCAGATAAAAATATACAATCGCCCTCTTCCTTGGTTTTATCAAAATTAAAAACTAATCCTAAATAATCTGAGAGTATTTTACATCTCTTTTCTTCCATATATCTTGTGTTTGAATCAAGATAACAGCATCCTTTCTGACATCTTCCATCACTAAGGTCTGTAGTCCATGCTCCTTGACCCTGACTTTCTATACACTCTTGTTCTGGAACCCCTGAAGCACATATTCCTGATGTTGAATCAAAACATATCCCTGGCTTACAGAATTCAGCCAGACTGCACATCTCCCCAGTCTGATCATAACCCTCAGAAACTGTCTTACATTCACTCGGCTCTTTCTCCAGACACCAATTTCCATCTTTTGTTTTTTCACAGCAAACAAGGTCAGAAGCAGAAACAATTCCAATCTGTTTTATAGAAAAAAATCCAATCAGAAAATTTAATCCTTTGGTTAATAAACTAAAAATATCTTTTGTGTTGTTTGCCATTAAATTTTCTCCTCCTTTTCCTGCTGTCTCTCCAATACTTTGGGCATTAGCAGTTGTTGAATTGATAAGAACAAATACCTGAATAAACACAATTAACAAAATCCAGCTGTTTGTCTTATTTATTTTGTTCATGGCAACACTCCCTCCTCAGAATCACAAGCTCCCTCTCCTGGTGGCCACACACACCCTCTTACAGCAAATTTGAATTTTTCTCTAGTGCTTTCTTCTTCAATAACATAAATCTCAGAGCCGTCATTACCAATAAATTTCCGTATATTATATTCTGGATAAAGAGTCGGATAGTCAACATAATTAAATTCGCAGTTTAAAGTGCTAGATTCATCATCAATTGCCCTCTGTACAACATCCAACAATCCGCTTATCTTGCTAGGCTGCTTTACTCTGAAGTCTTTTTCTACAGAACTCTCTCCAGATTTGGTCAAAACAATCTCTCCATTGATGTTTATCACAACACTGTCTGGAAAAAGATTAACATTAAAATCTCCACTAGCATGTCTCACTTCAACAGTATAACCTCCATCCCTAAAACTCTGGCCAAGCTCTCCAATACAATCAGCAACTTTCTGCGTTAAATCAGCCTTTATCTCTTTCTCTACTTGTTTGTGAATAAACGGAACCTGGTTCACGCACGGAAAACAATAGTCATTGTAATAGCACAAATAAGCCATTTTTGAAGGAGCACTATCCCCCTTAAACATAAATTCCTTATACAGCGTCGGCTCCAAATACCCACCCTGCTCTTCTATCTTCATTATCACATTTCTCAATTCATCCTTCAGGCACAAATCCAAAAAACTCTCTGGATTCTGCTCTGGTTTTCCTCCAAGGTCACTGACTTTTTCCTGTTTTAGAATCAGGAATAGAACCACAAGCGCGATTATGATTAATGCAATGATTACAAATATTGTCACCTGCGCTCTCTTTGACCTTGACCTCATTTTTTCACTCAACCCAAAGTCAAGGCGCGAGTTGCCTCGGTTGTTTGTCGTTCTTGATTTCATTTTAGCATCCATAAGGTGACCCCCAGCTTTTTTATTCTCTCAACTTTTTTTTTCACCAAAAGTTCCAAAAGATACTTATCAGCAGTATTCCAGGACATATTCAAGAATTCAGCGAGTTCAGAAGAAGTGATTACTTTCCTCTCTTTCAACAGCTCTAATATCTTTTTATTATGAACATTCATATTAATATTATTAAGCTTAATAATATGCTTTTACCTCTTTTCTAACATATGTTTATTATTCCTATCCAACTTATGATTCCTATTCTGTTAAATAGTATGTTGCTTGTAAGGATACGACATATATAAATCTTTCCAGGAAAATGCTCTGTCCGGAAAGGACTTTTTAACAAATAATTTGATTCTTTTAGAGCTTAAAAAGACAAATCAACCTTCAAAATATGCTAACTCCGGACAAAGCACAGGAAAAGATAAAACCGGACATTTAATTTCCTTTTATTAAGGCATAAAGCAGTATAGAAAATATTAAATATAATCATTCATTCAAAGCAGAATGAAACGAAATAAGCGGGTAATTGATGACAAAACAATCCTTGAAAAGTTTGCTGAAGATTTTTGCAGGGTTGTTGAGGAATACGCCAGATATATTGTTTGCTCTGGTTTTGTTGCAATTGCCCATGGAAGGGCAAGGGGAACAGAAGATATTGATATGATAATTGAAAAAATACCCAAAGAAAAATTTGTTCAGATGCATAATCATCTGTTTAAAAGCAGATTTATCTGCATACAATCTGATAACCCTGAGGATATCTATGAAAAATATCTTGAAAATGGGGATAGTGTAAGGTATGTGCGGGATAAAAAAGGGTATTTTCCACCAGAAATGGAGATAAAATTTGCAAAAGATGAATTAGACGAAGAGCAATTAAGGACAAGAATAAAACTTCCCCTGACCGGGCTTGATATTTATTTTTCTTCAATTGAAGATAATATAGCATTTAAAGAAGAACTGCTTAAGTCTGACAAAGATATTGAAGATGCAAGGCATTTGAGGATAATCTACGAGGAAACTATTGATGAGTCTAAGATAAATAAAATAAAGAAACAAATTAAGGTGCTTAGGTTAAAAATAATGAGCTTAGATTAAAATTAGGTTAAAAAATGAGAGATAAAACACATATAGAACAAATAGAAAGATGGGCGAAATATGTTAAGGGAAATCCTGGAAAATGGAAATCTCAACTAAAGCCTTTTCTTGATAGCCAGATAATTATCTCCAGAAGATTTTATTCTAAACTGGCAGAGACTGAAAAAGGAAGAAATAAAATTAAAAGATTAAGAAATATATCCTAACATAATTTGCCTCGTGCCAATCCTCTGCTCAGACTGACTTTCAGTATGAATATTCTAAATAGCCTTTCAAGTCAATCCTCTGTCACCTGCAAAAAAGAAACATTTAAATAGTATACTTTAGAATATACTAATATAAAGTATACTAAAATGCCTGAAAAAACATTTAGAAATAGAACCAGAGAATTGAATTTTCTCAACGAGTTGTATGAAAAAGATGTCGCCAAATTGATTATATTATACGGAAGAAGAAGAGTAGGCAAGACTGAACTTTTAAAAGAATTTTTAAAAAAACATAAAGGCCTGTATCTCTTAGCAAGGCAGGAATCTGAAACAGAACAAATTAGAAAATTAAGCTCGCAAATTGCAGAATTTTATAATGATAATGTATTAAAATTAAATCCTTTTAGCAATTGGGACTCTCTTTTTACCTATCTTTCAGAAAAACCGAAAATTCCCATTATCATAGACGAATTCCCTTATATTATCCAGGCATCAAAAAAAGTTACTAGCATACTTCAAGACTACTGGGATAATAGATTCTCTAAAAAAAATTCTTTTATTGTCCTTTGTGGTTCTTCCATCCAAATGATGGAGAAATTACTTGGCAAAAAAAGCCCCATTTATGGAAGAAGAACAGAGCAGATTCTGTTAGAACCCATGAAATTCAGGGATTCTTGCTTATTTTTTCCTGAAAAAACCAACTTGAAAGATAAGGTATATTATTATTCTATACTTGGGGGAATGCCTGCCTATCTGTTAGAATTCGATTTTGATAAATCGCTTAAGGTAAATATTATTGAAAATATCCTTAAAAAGAATAAATTTCTCAATCAGGATGTGCTCTTTACTCTTAGAGAAGAGTTAAGAGAGCCAAGAAATTATTTCTCAATACTTTATTCAATAGCAAAAGGAAACACTAAAATAAGCCAGATAGTTAATGATACGGGTTTGGACAAATCTTTTGCAACCAAATACCTAAGCATATTAATTGATCTCCAGCTTGTAGAAAGAAGAGTGCCTATCACAGAGAAAAATCCATTAAAATCAAGAAAAGGTATATATTTGTTAAAAGATAATTTCTTTAAATTTTGGTTTAAATTTATATTTGAAAATCAAGAATATATAGAGCAGGAAAAACAA
>CAZFNY010000005.1:0-4434 GCA_964520275.1 Candidatus Woesearchaeota archaeon
GACGGCGATTCCTCCCAAAACTTAAAAGTTTGGGTATCCTCGCCGTGGATGTAATAAAATAAAAAATAGAAAAAGGGGTCTGACTAATTCTCCTAGTTAAGATATGAAGGAGTCAGTACCGGTTAGCGTCAGCACAAGCCTTATCCTCTCCGCCAGGAGGTCCATCATTCTCAACATCCCAACCATAGCTGTGATACTCATAGCATGCGTCAACCTTGTGGGTCATCATTGCTGCACCACCTTGTGCCTCAACCTGGGGTATCAGAGCTATCAAGGATAATCCGCCCAATACAATCAATGCCAGCAAAACAAAAACAATTGCTTTCTTCATTTTAGTTCTCCTAATTTACTTGTGAATAAAAAGGAGTGAAACTCCTATAAAATAAAGATACAGGAACTTTATATAACTTCCTATTTTATGACTTTGTATCAGGCCGGTAGTGAATAATTAGGGGAAATTAAATTGAATGATTTTATATAAATTATTAAAAAGGCTGGAAGAATCTTTTATAGGGGGTAACTAAACTTTTAGATATGGTAACTAAAAATTATGAATTAACTCTAAGGGTAGAAATAACTCCGATAAGCGGATTAAGTGTATTGGAAAAATTAGCAGGAAATAAAGATAAGAAAAAAGGTTGTTCAATTGTCTTCACAAAGGCGGGCAATAACAAATATAATTTAGAGATAAAAGCAGGTAGTGAATTTAATATTGAACAATTAACTGGCTATTCTGAAATCAGCAAATGTTTTAATATATCTGAATCTGTTAACCAATAAAAAGCCATAGAAAAGTTAATTAATTAAGATAATATATTAATTAGAGGATAAAATGGAAATAAAAAAAATTGCAGAAAATATTTATGAAATTCCTAAACAAGGAAAGATGAATGTTCCTGGAAGAATTTACGCCAGCGAAAAGCTCATCTCTGCTATAAAAGAAGATGAAACTTTAGAACAAGTTAAGAATGTGGCTTGTCTGCCAGGCATATTAAAAGCCTCTATTGCGCTCGCAGATTCACATAGGGGCTACGGATTTTCAATTGGCGGAGTTGCTGCTTTTGACCTTGATGAGGGAATTATTTCTCCTGGCGGCGTTGGTTATGATATTAATTGCCTAAGTGAAAACGCTAAAATCTTAAGTGATTTTGGATATTATAAAGAAATAAAAGACTTGGAAAGAGAATTTGAAAAAGAATCTTTGTGTCTATTAAACAAGGAGTGTGCAAAACTTGAAAGTTCTAATATAATATTATTCATGAAGAAAAAAGGCGACAGAATAATTAAAGTTAATACTTCTTCTGGAATAGAGATATCAGCCACAGCAGACCATCCTTTTTACACCAAAGAGGGAATGAAAGAATTAAAGAACATAAATTCAGGAGAAGAGATTTTAAGCTACCCGTTTGAGGGAGTAAAATATGAAGAGCCCAAAAAAATTTTGTTAATAGGTGAAAAAGAGATTGATAATCTAGACAGGAGCAGAACTTCCAAGCTCCAGATAAAGAATAAATTAAAATCTCTTGGCCTACTGCCCCTTTACTCTGATAATCCAAAAATACCTTATTTATTAAAATTAATGGGATTTATATTTGGGGATGGAAGCTTAAGTATAAGAAAGAGTTCGCAAATTGGTTTCTATGGAAATAAAGAAGAATTAGAATTAATTAAAAGAGATTTGAAAAGAGTAGGATTTGATAGCAGTATTTTTTCCAGAGAGAGAATACACAATATAAGAACAGAGTATAACTCTTATGAATTTTCCAGAGTGGAATATTCTCTTAAAAGCAATTCAAGTGCTTTGGCTATTTTAATGCACTTGCTTGGAACTCCAAAAGGAAATAAAGCAGAACAAGATTATATTATTCCCCAGGGGGTTATGAATTCTCCCTTATGGTGCAAAAGACTTTTTCTTGCCGGTTTATTTGGGGCAGAATTAAGCTCACCTAAAACAATGAGCAAAAACAAATTTAATTTTTACGGCCCTATTTATTCTTTGAATAAAAAGGATCCCTCTCATGGAATTCATTTTGTGAATCAAATTTCTATACTTCTTGAAGAATTTGGAGTTAAAAATGTCTTATTAAAATATGGAACTAATGAAGTCAATGAAAAGGCATCAACAAGAATACGATTGATGATTTATCCCAATTCCCAAAATTTAATTAACTTATTTTCAAAAATAAATTACGAATATAACCTAAAAAAAAGAAAATTAGCTAATGCTGCAGTTCTGTGGCTAAAACAAAAAGAAAAGATTATTGAATTTAGAGAAAAAACTATGCATACCGCACGAGAGATGAAGCGACAAGGATTGTCAAAAAGCCAGATTATTAGTAGTTTATCTGAGGAGTATACAAATGAACACTTTATTGAAAAAGCTATTTATTATTCTGATTATGGAAGAACCGGGAGCAGGATAGCGTATTGTTTTAATTCATTTAATGAATTTGCTGAAAATAATTGTTATGGGGAAGAGGGATTTGTCTGGGACAAGGTAGACAATAAAAAAGAGATTAAATATGACAATTTCGTTTATGACTTAACAATTAATAATAACAATCATAATTTTATTGCTAATGGATTAGTTGTTTCAAACTGCTCTGTCCGATTGCTAAAAACAAATCTCAAAAAAGAAGATATTCTTAAAAAACAAAAAAAGGTTGCTGAAATGCTTCATGGAAAAATCCCTTCTGGTGTTGGAAGAGGGAGCAAATTCAATCTCACTAAAGATGAATTAAAAAAGGTTTTAGAAGGCGGAGCAAAATACATTGTAGAAAGAGGTTTTGGCTTTAAAGAAGATTATATGCATATGGAAGAAGAAGGGTGTATGAAAAGCGCTGATTCAACCAAGGTTTCTGATACTGCCATGAAAAGGGGAATTGGCCAGCTGGGAACATTAGGAGCAGGAAATCATTTTTTAGAAGCACAGTATGTTGATGAGATTTTTGATGAAAGACTTGCAGAAGTTTTTGGATTGAAAAAAAATCAGGTCACTATTATGGTACATTGCGGCTCCAGGGGATTAGGCCATCAAGTAGCCTCTGATTACATCAAAAAAATAGAAGACAAATACGGATTTAAAGAGCTTCCTGACAGAGAGTTGATTAATGCTCCTATCAAAAGCGAGCTGGGAAAAGATTATTTTTCTGCTATGGCTGCTGCTGCTAATTTCGCTTTTGCAAACAAGCAACTGATAACTCACTGGATAAGAGAGGGAATGAAAGAACTGTTTCCTGAAATAAAAATTGATGTTGTTTATGATGTCTGCCACAATATTGCGAAGTTTGAAGAGCATATTGTGGACGGAAAGAAAAAAACAGTCTGTGTCCATAGAAAAGGCGCTACTCGAAGTTTTGGGCCTGGAAGAAAAGAAATCCCTCTTGCTTATAGAAATATTGGCCAGCCAGTCATTATTCCAGGAAGCATGGGAACTTCTTCTTATCTGCTAGTTGGAACAAAAAAAGCAGAAGAGCTGACTTTTGGTAGCACTGTGCATGGAGCAGGAAGAGTTTCAAGCAGAAGCTATGCACTGAAAAATATCAGAGGAGAAAAAGTAAAAGAAGAGCTGAATAAAAGAGGAATTGAAGTGAAGTCTGACAGCTGGAAGTCTCTGGCAGAAGAAGCTCCGCAAGTTTACAAAGACATCGATGAAGTCATCAGAGTTGTGGATGGATTAGGCCTTAACAAAAAGGTTGCCAGATTAAAGCCATTGGCTGTTGTGAAGGGGTGAAAAATTGCGTTCCTGATGTCGCGATATTTATTAATAAAGGATATATTATCTTAAACTACCTAATGTCCTTAGTTCACCCCTATTAATCTGCGAGCTTGCGAGCAGGTAAAGTGCTTATTTTAAATTAGATTCTTGCTTTAAAGTTAAACAACAAACATTTTTGTACAAGATTGGAAATCTGACTTACTTCACAAAAATGTTTATAAAAGAGATTTCCCTCTAATTTTAATAAAATGGTGCTGGAAAAAAGAGGATTTTTGGCTGTTTTTTTGTTCTTTGCAATGATTTTTTTAGGAGGAATTATTGTTGATGCAGAATCCTGTTATTTTACAGACAGGGGGAATTGTAGTTCTCCAAATGTTATTATCATAGGGATTTCTGGCCAAACAAATGCACATGGAGAAGTCTGGAATGGAACAGGAATTTATGATTATGTTATCTGCTGTGATTATGTGGGAAGCAGAACATGTGATGGGACAAATACATTGATTAAGCTATCTTCTTCTACAAACGCTCACGCTGAAATTAAGTATGAAAATAACTATCTTTCTAATGAAATCTGCTATGAAAATCTTAGTTGTGAGAATATGGCAGATTGTACTGCTGATTATCCTTTAGGGATTTTTTCTCTATCAGCCATTACTAATGCCCATATTGCAGAGTATAACACATTAGGATATGATATTGACATCTGTTGTAAT
>CAZFNY010000005.1:4534-13206 GCA_964520275.1 Candidatus Woesearchaeota archaeon
CTAATCAAAAATCTTGCATATTTACTTCAAAAGTATGTAATGATAATGACCTCTGCACTATTAATGACAGATGTAATAACAATACGGGGAATTGTCTTTTTACTCCGAAATGCCTTATTAATCAAACATGCAACCCTGCTACTGGAGAGTGTATAACAACCTGCAATCCTGATTGCTCTGGCAAAGCATGTGGAGATGATGGATGTGGAGGAAGCTGTGGACCATGTGAATCATGGGAGTATTGTGATGAAGACGTAACTTTTACATGCTTAAGCGATACTTCGTGCCAGCTTGTATATATATCTTGGGACAAAAATTATACTTTTGCGGAGCAGGAGGTTTTCCTGCAGGTTATGGGCTCATCAAATTGTTCTGGAGAAAATGTTTCATTTGATGTTTGGGAGCAGGATCCTATTGTAAATGATGATGTAATTACTGAACCAAATAATGCGCAGTTTAATTCAAGCGGGTGGGCTGTTGGCAATTGGATAGCAGAATTTCAGGGAGATGGAGCTTTTGGAGATCTCCCTGAATATAGGTTTAAAGCAACAGTGGAAGGAATAAGTATCTCTGCAGACAGCGGACTTGGAGGAGGAATTCAAGAATTACAGGTAAACACAACTTCTTGCAATGGTATTGTAAGTTGTGTGGATTATACTTCAGAGCTAGAATGTAATGATAATGCTTGCCAAGGTTTTTTAACAGACATTATCAACAATAGTGCTATCTTAGCAAATTTAAGCGGAAAACAACAGCAGTGTGGATTTTTAGAATGCAATCCTCCTTTAACAAATTCTTGGTTTGATAATTGCAATTGTGTGTGGGACGAGGAAGATGGTTGTGGGTTTAAAGCTGTAGAGAAGATATGTGGAGGGGATGATGAAAATCTCTCATTAGGATGGTGCAATCAACAGACAGAATCTGTAAAAGGATGTGATGAACCTCCAGAAGGGCTTTATACTTTTTCCTGGACAGGATATTTAGTCTGGCTACAAACCGGGTGGGCTAATCAAACAGATTGTATTAATGATATGGGAGCTCCTCCAGCAGACTGCATCCTCGACAGCGGAAAATGGTATTATTATCCTGGAGGAGACACTTCATGGTGTGGTGACGGAGAAACAACAATAGAATGTCCTGAAGAAGTAAGGCTTCCATTTTTTGGAGTTAATGAATTTATAATCACTTTAATAGTAATTGGGGCGGTTTATACCTTAATTATATTCAGAAGAAAAGTCAGATAATATGGAAAAAAAGAGGTTGTTTGCAGCTTTATTTGGAGTAATCCTGCTGATTTCAATCAGCCTTGGTTCTGCAAGTTTTTCTGTTGGAAATTCTTCACATTCAATTACAAAAGAGTATGGATTTTCTGAAAACATCAAAGGGTGGATAAATATCAGCTTAAACAGCGAGCCATCAGATTCTTTGTTTACAGATAATTTTGGACTTGGGACATCTGTAAAATTAATTGACTTAGTGAAAAAAGGCCAGGGTTTTAACTACAGTTGTGATATTATGGGGTGCCCTGAAAAAGCTTATTCTGCTGCAAATTTTAGTCAGAGTAAAAGATTTTATTTACCAGAAAATGTCTCGAAGATAATTGGAGTCAAACTCACAGAAAATATCTTAAAAATAATATCAATTACTTTTTCTGTTAGTAGTGATGTTGGTAAGTCGTGTTCTAACCAATTGAAGATAGATTTTGGGGAAGATGGCAGTTATGAAATTGGAAACTACAAAAGTGCTACTTCATTCTGCTCGAGTACCAAAAATTATGGGTGTTTTGAGCCAGATAAAGAAACAGAAAATTATGGAATGGACTCTAGCTTTTTCTGTCAAAAGTTAAGATTTAAAGAGGCTGCTGGATTTAAGGTTGGAGCAGAAATAATAAAAAAACCAGGTTCTGTTGGGACAACAATCCTGGCAATGTGGCTTTATGATGGGCCAATAAATGTTTCTAATTGCATACTTCCCACTACTGCTATAAATGCAAGTGGAGCGGAAGTTTCCTGCAACATGAGTTACTTAGTAACGCAGGCAAAAGATTACTATCTATGCATCAACGCACAAAAAGCAGAGATATACCAACTAAGAGGAAACAAAAATCCTGAGGTGATGTGCGGATTTTATGGGGGAGTGCCTCCTCAAGAAGGAGCAACAGCATATAAGATGTTTGTGCAACCAAAAGAGTTTGACTCAATTGGAAAAATATCAATAATAGACACTCTTCCTGATAAAAGAAACATCTCCTCGCTGATGGAAGAGTATATCATAGAAAAATACGGGAGTTTGGATTGCAGAAATAAGGAGTGTATTATCCCGATATTATTTAAATCAGGGAAAAATCAAACAATAATTGTAAATGGACTAAGCTTATCTTATGAAAAAAAATCTGCTGGACAATTAACTGATTCTAATTTATATGATATTTTTAAAAGCCCTGTGAAAATAAGCGCTGGTTTTCAGAAGCTTTATTTGGATGAAGGAAACTTTCTTACTCCTTCTTCAGGCAACACCTCCATATTCAGATTAAAACTGAATGACAAAGATATATTTTCAGAAAACATAACGATCTCCAGGATTCCTGTAATCATCAGCCTGTCTCCTATGACAACAGCATTGGGTTATAATACTTTATTTGAAGTTGGGGCCAGCTCTGTGGGAGCAAACATAACCAGCTATAAATGGGATTTTGAAGGAGTTGTCCAGACAACAACAAAGAACAAAGCGTCTTATGCTTTTGATTCTCTTGGGGGGCATAATGTCAGTATAACAGTCAAGGATTCTAAGAACAAAAGCGCAACTAAGAAATTTGTAATAACTGTGTACAGCCCGGAAAAACAGATAGAGCAGAACATAAAAAAGATACAAGCAAGCATATCCTCAATAAAACTCCAGATAAAGCAGTTTCCTGATTTTTACCAGACTAGCTTGAATTCTCTGCTAAAACTTGGAGAAGCAGAAACATTGCTTGCCCAGATACAAAAAGATTACAGTATTGCCAGCACAGAAGCAGAATATCTTGACCTTGTCCAAAGGCTATCTGAACTTGAGCTTCCTGATTCAGTCAGCCCGACAAAGGTTGCAGACGCGATTTTATTTTTGACACAAAAAGAAAATGTTAATCTAGATATTCTGCAAGATGTAGGGGGGGGAAATTACTCTTCAGACAGAGAAGAGGAGTATCTGGATGCAGTGATCGGCTGGAGCTTAAGGAACACAGAAACAAAGATAAAATTCAAGGAAATTTCTGCTATAAAATCAGGAGTTAATTCACCGCTTCTAAGGTTTTTTGAATTAAGCATAACCAGAGAAGGAAATTCAACAGCACAAGGATATTTAATACTGGAAAATATTGAGGGTTTAAGATTTAAGGCAGATTATAGCCAGAGAAACACTTCAGGCTATGTCTATATTCCATTAGAAGACAGCAACACAATTGTTTTTTCCACAACAGAGGATGTTGACTTCACAACACTGCCCGGATTTATCTCTCCTGCAATAGATGATTTGGGGGTAATAGGAATTCCAACAGAGCCTAAAAATGAATTTAAAGCAGGGCTATATATCTTAATAATAATCGGTTTTTTAATTGGAGGGTTTATTGTTTATGTTATTTTAGAAAATTGGTACAGAGTAAAATATGAAACACATTTATTCAGAGATAGGAATAGTTTATTCAACCTTATCACATACATAAACAATCAAAGAAGAAGCGGACTTTCTGACAGTGATATAGCCAAGAATCTTAAAAAAGCCAAGTGGAGTTCAGAGCAGATAAATTATGCCTTGAGAAAGTATGTTGGAAAAAGAACAGGCATGATTGCCATCCCATTTTTGAAGATAGTTGGAAAAAATAAGAGCTCAGAAGAAAAAAAGATGCGCCAGATGCCGGGGTTTGGGGTCAGAAGAAATAATTTTAACCAAAGAAAACCGTTTTATTGAGGGTGCAAAATGTTGCTTGGAGTAGTGAAATATTTATAAACTACTTTAACAAATTTATATAATGGCTATGGAGATTTTTACAAATTTCTTTAAGAAGATATTTTCAGGGGTTTTTAAGAATAAAAAAGAAGTGAAGCTTGGATTTTACGGCCCCCCAAATGCAGGAAAAACCAGCCTGGCAAACAGGATATGCAAGGATTTTACAGGAGAGGAAATAGGAACTGTGAGCAAGATACCCCATGAGACACGAACAGTCCAGTTCAAGGAAAAAGTTGAGATTGATTATAATGGGAAAAAAATGATTTTTAAGATGATAGACACTCCTGGAATAGCGACAAAGATTGATTATGAAGATTTCTTGAAATTCAGGATGAACAAAAAAGATGCCAAGAAAAGAGCAAAAGAGGCCACGCAGGGAGTTGTTGAAAGCATAAAGTGGCTTGATGATATGGATTTGGTTATCATTGTGTTGGATGCGTGTGAAAACCCTTATAATCAGGTCAACATAACAATCATAGGAAATCTTGTTGCTAGAAAAATACCTGTTCTTATAGTTGCTAATAAAATTGATTTAAGAAAAGCAGACATTAAAAAAATTCAGGCAGCTTTTCCAGAATACGATGTTGTTGGGATAAGCGCACGATATGGGAAAAATCTGGATGAATTTTACGAGGCAATATTTAAGCTGTCAAAAAAAATAAGCAAATAATATAAAGTATATTTTACAGCATATATATCCTAAAAGAAGATGATAAACAAAAGAACAATAGGAAAGATTCAATTATGGATTGGAATATTTGTAATAATAATCTCTATAATCTCAATAATTATTGCAAATAACTGGTCAAGTAAAGAGAGAAGCAATATTGATTCTATCAACCAAGAATTAATGTTTGTATCTGCTAATTTATGGACTTACTACTTATGGACATTTTTTGGGTTAACCATTTTAATAGCACTCCTTTTCATAACACAAGGTTTAGTAAATATGTCTGAAGCAAAATAAAGGAATAATAAAACATGGTTAAAAAAAACTTGGGGAAACTAAGAGGTTTTACAATTCAGTTTCTGCCTTACTCTGAAATAAAATACCTTGACAGCAACGAGAGAATAAAAAAGATACTCTCAATCGTGCTCGGCAACAATATCTTGATTTTGCAGGGAAAATTGGAACCAGAAGAAGAGACCAGATTGATTGGAGACACAATGGCTATGATAGAGCATGTCAGGAATTTCAAGGGAATAGAACTGGCAGTGATAAATGGAAACGGCGCAAGTGGTTTTTTTTCAAAGATGAAATTTGGACTTGCAAATGCCCTTACTGGAGGAGATTTGGGAGCTGTCACAATTATCGGACCTGCAACTATTGTCAAGGAAATAAAAAAGAATCCGCGAAAAATAGAATTGTTCTTGAATAAATAATGGCTTCTAAACTTATCAAAAAAACCGCGCTTTTTGTCGGAGGAATTGGGGGAATAATTTTAATAATCTGGGCATTTATGACTTCTTTAAAAGGAGAAAGAGTTCCAACGCTTGTTTTGATCTTTATCCTTATTGGATTTATGTTATCCACATGGGGCTGGAAAGGATTAATGAGGGAGAAGAGAATTAAGGATAATTAGGAAACAAAGAGTTTAAGTTTGGAGAGATAATGGCTTCTAGTTTCTTTGATGTTGGGAAATACAGGTTTCTGCAATTCATTCTTTCTAGTTGTTCTATAGATATATCTCTTTTTTTAATACTATAACACTCGGAGAGATAATGTCTAAGTTCTGGGATCATCGCACGAGCGTCTTTGAAGTTTTTTGCAACTAAAATATAATTAATTACCTTAGTACTATTATCAGGCAAATCTACCCATATTTTTATATTATACCCTCTTCCAATTTTAATAGGTTTATCTGTTGACATAATAAAGCCCTATAAATTATCCTATTTAAGCATTTTATATCCAAAAAATCACCATTAAATTTATTAAGTTTAGGGGTTTTCTTTCATTTATGCCTCATCAGTGTGTGAAGTGCTCTAAAATTATTCCTTTAGGAAGCAAGGAATTACTAGAAGGATGCTCAGAATGCGGGGGCAAATTCTTTTTTTATGTCAAGGAAGAGTATCTCGAAAAATTAAAAGAGACTCCTATTGAAATTCCTGAAAAAGACAGGGAGAGAATAGAAAGAGACGTCAGGGAGATTGCTGGAATTCCTGAAGAAGACGCGCCAGTCATACTTGAATTAGAGTCTATAAGAGTGAAGGGGGACGGAAAATTTGAGATTGATATTGTGAGTCTTTTCAGAAAAGGCAGACCATTGATTTACAAGCTCGAAGAAGGAAAATATATAATTGACCTTTCAACAACTTTAAACAAGAACATGAGAGATCTCAAAGAGATAAGAGACCCTGATAAGAATTAAATAATTAAAGAATTTAGATAAAAGATGTCCAATACAAGAGAAGAATATATGGGAGTTGCAATTCAAAGGGCAAAGGAAGGAATTAATGATATCTTGGATGAAGAAGATATAGATGTTGCTTGGGAATATGGTGAAAATGTTCATGAGCAGTTGATGATTTCTGAAGAAATTAGACGTTGGCCTTATTATCTTAATCTCCCTTAATTAAAGATAGTATAACAAAACTGTCAACTTAAAAGAATATTCTTTTTTTAATCTAAAATCATTCTAGGATTATATTTTAGTTTATATGTAAACTTTGCACTCCTCACACCAGTTCGTCGTGGATTGATTAATTATTAATTGAAATCTGTAAACGAAGGTGTAGCAATTTAAACTCCCTAATTTTGAACTATGCCTTGATAACTTGGCAACATCAATCATAACAAAAATATAAATAGGGTTCTGATTTTATCATTAAATGGCTGGAAAATTAATAAAAATTGATTCTATTTTGAAGTGGGTTTTAGCTGAAATCAAACCCAGCGAGCAAGAATTAAAAATCATCCAGGAGAAGGTTGACAGGTTTTTAAAAGAATTAAAAGAGAGGCTTGAAGAGCTGAAAATAAATGCTGAAATATTTATAGGAGGAAGTTTCGCAAAAGACACGCTGATAAAAAAAGACCATTATGATGTTGATGTCTTTTTGAGGTTTGGCAAAGAATATGAAAATGAAGAAATTTCGAAGCTGGCTCTTGAAGCACTGATTGGATTTGAAGGAGTGAGTATTATCCATGGCTCAAGAGATTATTTCAGGATAAAACTCGGCCAGGACAATTATGTTGAATTGATTCCTGTAAAAAAAATAAAAAATTCAAAAGAGGCAGAGAATATCACAGATCTTTCTTACTCTCATGTCCAGTATATAAATAAAAAAATAAAAACAGGAAAAGTCAGGGATGAGATAAAGATTGCGAAGGCTTTCTGCCACGCCAATGGGGTTTATGGAGCAGAATCTTATGTCAATGGGTTTTCTGGATATGCTTTGGAATTGCTGGTCTATTATTATGGGAGTTTTTTAAAATTCATAAGTGCTATGGAAAAAGCTGATAAAAAAATAATAATAGATATAGAAAAGCATTACAAGAACAAGCAGAATATCATGATGGACATCAACAGCGCCAAGTTGAAATCTCCAGTAATCTTGATTGACCCAACTTACAAGCAGAGGAATGCTCTGGCTGCGCTTTCTGAAGAAACTTTTGAAAAATTCAGAAAAATCTGCAGGAGTTTTTTAAAAAAACCCTCAATAGAATTTTTCAGGATAAAAGAAATGGATATTGAGAAAATCAAAAAGGATGCCAAGAAAACAAAGAGTGAATTTATTCTTTTAGAGGCCAAAACAAACAAACAGCCAGGAGATATTGCTGGGAGCAAGCTATTAAAGTTTTATAATCATCTTGAGGAAGAGATTGGAAAATTATTCGCTGTAAAGGATAAGGGGTTTGAATACAAAGATAAACAAAATGCGAGATTCTTTTTTGTTGTAAAAAAGAAAAAAGAAAGAATATTAGCTGGCCCGAAGATTAATGATAAATACAATGTCATGAAATTCAAGCAAAGGCATAAAAACACATTTGCCAAAAAAGGCAGAGTTTATGCAAAAGAGAAAACGGCTCTGAATTTAAAAGAATTCATTGATTTCTGGAAGAAAAAGAACAGCAAAAAGATGAAAGAGATGAGTATTAGTGGTTTGAGAATTGTTGATTAGAATAAATTAATTAGCTGGCAGTATAGGTGAGACATCTAATTTTATTGAAGTAATACGAGAATCAGCTTTAAACAATTTTTCAATCCCAGGAAGATATCTCTCAGATAGCTGAAGTGAAAGATCTGTGTCTTGAACTTCTTTTTCGTCGTATTTAATAGTCCACTTATTCTCCGGATTTATTGTAT
Source organism: Candidatus Woesearchaeota archaeon (assembly GCA_964520275.1). Classification (GTDB taxonomy): domain Archaea; phylum Nanobdellota; class Nanobdellia; order Pacearchaeales; family GW2011-AR1; genus CAZFNY01. Next base: position 12,826 of record CAZFNY010000005.1, read on the forward strand.
TTCTTTTATATCTAAATTCCATATTCATCTTATTTTCCTCCAAGCGCCTTGTCAAACAGGGCTGCAAAGGCCTGGGCAAAAAATTCAGAATTAAGCCAGATTGCGACATCATCCTTGTCTGTTGATTTTGAAAGATAAAATAATATCTCTTCCCTGTCAACTATGAAGAACTTTGCATCTATATTAACCTGTTTCACTTTGACACTAAGATCTTCTCCTAATTTTTTGATTAAGTCTTTATCTCCGGACAAAGCAATAACAATACTTATATTTGCTTTTTTAAGCACATCAAAAGTCTGCTTGAACAGCTTTAATTTGGAATTCAATTCTTCTGCGTTTGTGCATATGATAACTTCTTTTTTAGCTTCTTGAATCAATTCT
>CAZFNY010000006.1:0-13143 GCA_964520275.1 Candidatus Woesearchaeota archaeon
GATCAGAAAAGGGAAAGGGTACCAATAACAAGTCTCTTTGCTCTATCATAGATATTTTTCCCATATTTTATCATCTTTTTTATTATTCCACATCTTTATCATGGATTTTTCAGCAAGTATAAGCCAGCCTATTTTTTCTTTTCTATTTTTTTCCAGCCTTTCCATAATTAAGTTCCTAATAAATTCTGATTTTGAGGGATAGTTCCTTTTTTTTAAAAAGACTTCTAGATCTTCTGCTTCATCCTCTGGTAATTTTATTGTTATGGTTTTCATAGTAATCCTCAGGGATTACTATTTTAAATACCTTTGGATTAATATCTTAAGAAAGAATTAATCCTCCTTTAATATATTCTTGATAACTAATTCCCTTGGCTATAACTCTCTCTTCTTCAGAAGGATTTGAATAATTGACATTATGCAGGCAACACTATGTACGGTCATAAAGATTATCCAGATAAAATTTAAAAATTTTTCTCCTCTCTTCTTCTGGATGAGAGTTTATCACATTGTTTATATCCCCCATGAACATCCTAAGAGAATCTTGTTTTTAAAATTAATTGAGGGCAGATAGGCAAATTTAAAAGTTTAGAAAACTGAGTAGTAGCATGTATAATCAAAAAGAAATAGAGAACGAGATACTTGGGTTTTGGAAGGAAAAAAAGATATTTGAAAAATTAAGAAAGAAGAACAAAGGCAAGAAAAAATGGAGATTTATAGACGGGCCCATAACTGCCAATAATCCCATGGGAGTCCATCACGCATGGGGCAGAACATACAAAGATCTTTTTCATAGATTCAAGGCCATGCAGGGGCATGAGATGAGATATCAGAATGGATTTGATTGCCAGGGACTGTGGGTGGAAAGAGAAGAGGAAAAAGACTTGGGATTAAAAAACAAAGAAGATATTGAAAAATTTGGTATTCTTAATTTTGTGAAAGCGTGCAGAAAAAGAGTTGAAAGATTCACCAAGATTCAGACAGAGCAATCAATAAAATTGGGTTATTGGATGGATTGGGATAATAGTTATTACACTATGTCTGACAATAATATCTTGCATAACTGGTATCTGCTAAAAGATTATTTCAAGAGAGGCTGGCTCTACAAGGGAAAAGATGTTGTTCCATGGTGCCCAAGATGTGGAACAGCTTCTTCAAAACACGATATTGTGACAGAGGGATATAAAGAAGTAAAGCACACAGCCTTATTCATGAGATTTCCAATCAAAGGAAAAACTAATGAGTATTTTTTAATTTTTACAACAACGCCCTGGACTGTGCCTGCAAATGTTGCAATTGCTGTGAATGAAAAGATAAATTATGTTAAGATAGAAAATGAAAAAAAGAAATACTGGATTGCTGAAAAAAGATTGAATGAGATTGCAGGAGATTATAAGATTCTTGAAAAAAAAGTGGGTAAACAATTAGAAGGGATAAAATATGAAATGCCTTATGCTTCTCTTAGCGTACAAGAAAATTCTCCTCATAAAGTTGTGGTGTGGGAATTGGCTTCTGAGGAAGAAGGAACAGGAATTGTTCATATAGCGCCTGGATGTGGAGCAGAAGATTATATTCTTGGGAAAAAACTTAAATTGCCTGCAATTTCTCCCTTGGATGAAGCAGGGGTTTACAAAAAAGATTACAGCGAATTCTCTTTAAAAAACTATAAAGAAGTAAACAAGTTTGTCTTAGAAGATTTGAAAAAACAAGAGTTTGTCTATAAAACAACGCCTTACAATCACAGATACCCCCATTGCTGGAGATGCGGAGAAGAATTAGTTTTTAGACTGGTTGATGAGTGGTATATTAAATCAAAGGAGATAAGAGACAAATTAATCTCAGAAAACAAGAAAATAAGATGGTATCCTGAATACGGGAAAGTAAGGCAAGAAGATTGGTTTGAGAATATGGGAGACTGGCTTATCTCAAGAAAAAGGTATTGGGGACTACCCCTTCCTATCTGGGAGTGTGAATGCGGGGAGATTGAAGTCATTGGGAGCCTTGAAGAATTAAAGAAAAGAGCAATCAATAAAGATAAAGTTGACAAGTTACCTGAGCTCCACAGGCCTTGGATTGATGAAATAAAAATAAAATGTTCCCGGTGCAAGAAAGAAGTTTCAAGAGTTGTTGATGTCGGTGATGCATGGCTTGATGCAGGAATTGTTCCTTTCTCAACTTTGGATTATCTCACAGATAAAAAATACTGGAAAGAGTGGTTTCCTACAGATTTAATTTCTGAAAATATGCCTGGCCAGTATAGGGGATGGTTTAATGCATTATTTTGGGCATCTGTAGCTTTAGAAGGAAAAGCTCCCTTCAAAGCAATGTTTGGATATGAGACTCTTAAAGATGAAAAAGGAGAGGAGATGCACAAAAGCAAAGGGAATACAATATGGTTTGATGATGCTCTTGAGAAAATTGGAGCAGATGCAATGAGGCTTTTATATTGTCTGCAAGACCCTTCCCAAGAATTGAGATTTGGATTTAATGTTGCAAAAGACCCAATAAACCAGATCAATATCCTTTACAATATATCCAAGCTTATTGAAGATGTTGATTTAAAAAAGATTTCAAGGATTGAAGACAGATGGATATTATCCAGATTAAACTCTTTGGTAAAAACATTTACAGATGAGCTGGAAAATCTTCATCCTCACTTAGCTACAAGAGCTTTAAGAGATTTTTGGATTTATGATTTTAGCAGAGGGTATATACAAATCATAAGAGAGAGAATATCTAATGAAGACAAAGAAGCGCTGGGAGTTTTGAAGATGGTTTATCTGACAATGATTAAATTATGCGCTCCTATAATCCCATTTATCACAGAAAAAATATGGCAGGATTTAATTGACAAAAAAATTGTGAAAGAAGAATCAGTCCATCTCTGCTCGTGGCCAATAGCTGAAAAGAAGATGATTGACCTGGAATTGGAGCAGGAAATGGAAGTCGCATTAAAAATCATCGAGGCTGGAATGGCTGCAAGAGACAAAGTCCAGATTGGATTAAAATGGCCTTTGGCCAAAGCAATTGTTTCTGGGAAAGATATCGACATTAATAAAGAACTAATTGAGATAGTAAAATCACAGCTCAATGTGAAGAAATTGGAGATTAAAGATGGAGATGAATTGAAAGTTGAACTAGATACAAACCTGACTCCTGAACTTGAGGCAGAAGGCTATGCCAGAGAATTGTCCAGGCATATTCAAGCATTCAGAAAACAACTTGGCCTGGAGAAAAAGCAGATGATCAAAACAATCATTATCACTGACGAGAGCCTGAAAAAAATACTGGAAAATCAGAAAAAGTTCGTAGAGGAAAGGACAAATTCCAAATCACTGGAAATTGTTACAACTAACAAGGAAAGATTTAAAAACAAGATGGACTTCAGAATAAAAGATAAAAGGGGAGAGATAGTGATTATCCATTAAATTAATCACTAACAAGTGGATGATTGAATTTACCCTTGTTGAATACAACAATATTTAAAAAGAAAAACCCACATAAAATAAAATGATTGTTAAAGACGAATTTTTAAGCAGACTGAGGAAAATATTTGACCTAAACCTGTATGAAGTGAAGGTCTGGACTGCTCTGCTGTCAAGGGGAACTTCAACAGCAGGAGAATTGAGCAATATTTCTGATGTTCCTCGTTCAAGGACTTATGATATCTTGGAAAGTTTGGAGAAAAAAGGATTCATTGTGATGAAACTCGGAAAGCCGATTAAATTCATTGCGCTAAAGCCAGACGAAGTTGTTGAGAGGGTTAAGAAAAATTTAGTGAGGTATACACAAGAGAGGACAAAGAGACTAGAAACTTTAAGGGGTGATGAAGTCTTGGAAGAGCTTAATGGACTTTTTGTAAAAGGTGTAAAGTTTGTTGAACCTTCTGATTTGTCTGGAAGTTTAAAGGGAAGGCAAAACATATATAATCATCTTGATATGATGATTAGAGAAGCTGAAAAAGCAATAACAATTGTGACAACAGCAGAGGGACTGAACAGAAAGATGGAGGCATTGATGCCGAGCCTGGACAAGTGCAAAAAAAGAGGGGTTAAAATCAGGATTGCTGCACCAATCAATGCAAACAACATCAAGTTTGCAAGAGAGCTCAAGAAAGTTGCTGAGGTAAGGAATCTTGAGAACATAAAGGCGAGATTTGCAATTATAGATTCACAGCAGTTGATGTTCATGCTTCTGGATGATGAAAAGTTCCACCCTAATTATGATATTGGCATCTGGATAAGCACAGAATTCTTTGCTCAAGCTCTTGAACAGATGTTTGAACTGGCCTGGAATGAGATGAAGCCGGTGAAGTAAAAGAAAATAAAGGGGAGGAAAAATTAATATGGAAGGAGGAGGAACTGGAGAATAAAATGTTACAAGAAGCAGACACAGAGTAAAATAATTTAAATAAAAATCGGAGGAAAATAAAATATTAATTGAAGGATGGCTGATTACAATAATTTTGAAGGCGATTAAGACCCTGATGATTATAGAGGGATAAAAATGGGAGATGAAGGTGGTGGGCCTTGAAAAAATAAAGAGGTGAAAAATGAAAAAAGACATCAAATGGGGAATTCTTGTCACACTTATTGGGATTATAGGTTGGGTTATTTTTTTCAGCAGTTATAAATGTAACACAGACATGTGTGGATTGTATGTTATAATTATGCTCTTCATTGCCTTGTTCTCTATAATCGGCTTTTGGCTTATTGGAATCTTGGTTGGCAAAGCAATCTCTGAAAAGAAAAAGAAGTGGTGGGAATATCTAATAATTATCCTGGGAATCATTTTAGTGATACTGATTATAACCTGACTGTGGAAGATATAATCTGAGAAGAACTTACTTTTTTCTCTTATTGAATAATTTTTCTGCTGGGCATCCAATTTCTTTTTGCTTGTAGAATTTACAGGCTAAATGGCCTCGAACAAAACCATTTCCTGCAGAAGCGAGAATTATTAATAATGCAATCAAGAAAAGCACTGACCAACTGAAATCTAAAGTCAATAAAATTATTCCTACAATTAGTGGAATTATTGAAACAAGTAAATCCAGGAGCATGTCTTTCCAAGTCATTTGTTTTTTGCAGAAATTTTTTAAGCTGCCTTTTTTAAAAAACAAAGAGCTTATTTTTCCTTTTCCAAAAGCACAGAATTTCCCGTAATAATAACAATTGACGCAATGCCCTTTTATTAATCGAAGCTCCAAAATGCAGATAAAGAGCAAGTATAAAATCAGCCAGATAAGCCCTATCTCATAGATTATGAGTGCTCTAATTAGATAGGTTGCTATTGAAACAAAATTTGAAAAAAAGACTATCCAAAGAGGGTAATTTTCAAAGGTTTTTGGCTGCTTCATAGTATCATTATGCTCTGTCCGGAAAGGACTTTTTAACAAATAATTTGATTCTTTTAGAGCTTAAAGAGACAAATCAACCTTCAAAATATGCTAACTCCGGACAAAGCATATCATTATCCAAGTTTATAAATCAAAAACATTAAAAATAAAATAAAAATTATCTTTTCTTTTTCTTAGTGTGTTTCTTCTTATGCTTTTTTGCTTTTTCTCCGCCATTGATCCCTGAAAGAGTTGCCCTGAAAGATTTTGGCGCCTGGGCTGATACAAGTCCTGCAGTCTTGTTTGTCACATGCCTTGTTCTTGAGATATTATTTCTTATCTCACTATCAAGCCTCTTGAGCTCTTTATTTGTTTTCTTCACTGAAGAAGCCAAAGATTTCTCTGAAATCTTTCCGAAGAAGAATCTCTTGCATTCTGAATCAAACTCATCAAGAAGACTTTGTTTTTCTTCTTGTCGAGCGCGAATCAATTCTCCAGCTATTGTAAGCTCTTTGTGCAATTTTGAAAAAAGCTCCTCATTCATCTTTTTTTCTTGAGTCATTTCTATTATCTGCCTCCTTTTTATAAACAAAGTAAGGAAAATTCCTTTAAATATATTTTGTATTTGTCAATAACAAAAAGGATTACATTATTTTTTATCCTTAAATTCTATAGTTTCTTCTTTTAAAGATTTTAATTGGGCTTGGAAATTTCTTTTATCCTCAAATCTCATAGCTTCTTCTTTAAAATACGCCGAAGCTATTAAAGCATCCATTGGTTCTCCTATTAAATTTATCTCTACTATATTGTTATAACTTCTATTTCTCTTTGAGATTGAAAGGTCCAGTTTAGCATAATATCCAACTCCAACGTTAAATACAACCCCAGCCCCGGGATGAAACTTTATAAGAAAATAAGATTTAAAACAAGAAATTTTTCTCGTTACTGAATTTATCTCTGCTGCTTCCTTATTTTTAATCAATTCAGCCACATGTGGAATAAAATTTTCAGGATGATAAAAAGAGGAAGAATTTAACTTATCATCAATCAATAATTTTTTTTCTATCATCATAAATTGGACATTTTCCAATTTAAAAAAATTTCTATGTTGCAAGAGATATTCACATCTTCTCTAGGGTCTCAATTCCAAGCAGTCTAAGAGAGTTCTTCAAAACCTGCTTAAATGCCTCAACCAGAGCTAGCCTGAATGCCTCGTTTCCAGAGTCAATCACAGGGCATTCGTGATAGAACTCATTGAATATCTGCGCGAGCTGATAAGAATAATTTGCAATCACTGACGGAGACATTGAATTAAAAGCAGAAATCACTATATCCTGGAACTGCGAAAGTTTTTGGACAAGTTCAAGCTCTTTTGGAGCTAATTCTTCAATTTTAAACTTGTCATTAGTAACTGCTTTTTTCAATATTGAACTGGCTCTTGCATAGCTGTAAAGAAGATACGGGCCTGTGTCTCCTTCAAAGGAAATAGATTCTTTTGGATTGAACAGCATATTTTTTCTAATATCCACTTTGAGCAACATATATTTTATTGCTGCTAAGGCAATTAAGAGACTTCTTTTCTCAAGTTCTTGTTTTGAAAGTTTCTCTCTTTTTTCCAATTCTTTTTCTGACAGCATTCTCACTTGCTCAATTAAGTCATCTGCATCAACTACTGTTCCTTCTCGGGATTTCATTTTTCCATGAGGGAGATTAACCATCCCATAAGAGAGATGTTTCATTCCCTTGCTTTTGAATCCAAGTTTTTCTAGGATAGAAAATAAAACTTTGAAATGATATTCCTGCTCATTGCCAACAACATACAAAGATGCGTCTAATTTGTAATCACTAAATTTTATTTTTGCCAGTGCAAGATCCTGTATAATATATAAGGAAGTTCCATCTTTTCTTAACAAAATTTTTTCCCCAAGCCCTTCTTTTTTCAAATCAATTTTGACCTCGCCATTTTTTTCCTGTGAAAATAAACCCTTTTTTATTCCTTCAAGGACAATTTCCTTCCCTTTTTTGTATATCTTGCTTTCAAAATAAGTCACATCGTGCTCTATTCCAAATTTTTTATAAGTATCTGCAAAACCTTCTAAAGCCCAGGCATTCATAACCTTCCACAGAAGAAGAGTTTTTTTATCACCAGCTTCCCATTTTCTTAGGATTTCCTGAATCTCTGCTTCAAGATTCTTAGTTTTCTTTTTTTCAAACATAACATAAAAATTTCCAACAAAATGATCTGATTTGATTTTTTTATCCTCTGGAGTTTTGTCTTTCCCCCATTTTTGATATGCCAGCATTGATTTACAAATATGAATTCCACGGTCATTGTTTAAATTAGCCCTGATTACTTTTTGTCCTGTAAACTCTAAAATTCTTGAGATACTTTCTCCAATGGCAAGATTTCTCAAATGGCCTAAATGTAAGGGTTTATTAGTGTTTGGAGATGGAAATTCCACCATGCTCCTTTTACCTTTTCCTATCTTGCTTTTTCCGTAATTTTTTTTCTGGGTGATTGCCTCCCAGACAACTTTTCTCGCCAGGTTTTTTCTGTCGATGAAGAAATTAAGATACGGACCTTTTGTCTGGATATCATCGAAATCAGTTTCAGAAGGATTTCCTATCTTGTCTCTTATCTCAAGAGCTATCTGATTGGGAGAGTCTTTTAATCTTTCAGCAAGAAAAAAGCACGGAAATGCAAAATCTCCCATATCTATTGAAGGCGGAACCTCAATCTTAGCCTCAATTTCATCTCTTGATAATTTAATGCCTTTCTTGGCCAAAGCTTTTTCCAGAACATCGACCACCAGTTTTTTCATCTGTTAGTATAGGAAATTAACTTAATAAAGATTTTGAGGGGTGATTTTGTTAAAGTGAAACTCCCAATCAAGCAAGACAGGGTATTTCTTTTCAATTAAAATAGAAAAGGTGTTTTATAGCCAATAAAATGATATCAGGCATAAATAAGTTATAATTAATTGACTAACATAATTAAAAAATAAACATGCATAATCTTTTAGATAAATCTATACTCAATTCAATCCCAAAATCTTCTTCACTTTCCTGTTTATTTCTTCTATTGTTCCTGAAGCATCTATCTCATGGTAATTTGAGATATTTTTTTTCAGAAAAGCGAGAACAGGCTTTGTCTTTTTTTTGTATACTTGAAACCTGTGTTTGACTGCTTTTGGAGAGTCATCTTTCCTTTTTACCAAAAGAAGCCTGCAGGTTTTACATCTTTTTTCTTTTGAAGTGTAAATCTTTTCGCATTTTGGGCAGATTCTTCTTTTTTTAAGCCTATCTATGGCCTGCTTTTCTGTCAGGTAAAAATTCAGCACTTCATTGAACAGGCCTTTTTTCAATTCTTTTTTTGTCTGATAAAGAGTCCGAGCAGCTCCGTCCAAAATATATCCTTTAAATCCTTTTAATTTTTTTATCTCTCTTTCTATCAGATAAATAAGAAGGTCATCTGGAAAGAGTTTTCCTGAGTCTATATCTTTTTTATGGGGAAGAATCAAAGGGTCTTTTCTCTGAAATCCCTCTCTGAGCAAATCTCCTGGGCTTATGTGCTTGAATTTATATTTTTTAAGTAGCTCTGTCTGGGTTCCTTTTCCTGAACCAGGCATACCTATAAAAAGAATTTTTTGCATGATAGAGATAGGAATTCTGAAGTTTTAAATCTTAATATTTTTGAAAAAGAGGGGTTATGATTGATGAAATTATTTATTCCTAATCCGCTGAAGATAATGTTATGATAAAAGAGCGATATAATTATTGAAATATTTACTGGAGATTAACTTTAACCGATAAAAAGATTAGGTAATTATATTATCAATTTTGTTAAGGACTATATGTAATTCTGTTGTTAGACATTAATTGACTTTGAGACAGCACTAACTTTTCTTGTTAGAATAAGATAAAAAACAATAAGAAAAAGAGAATTATAAAAAAATAAAATCAAGCAATTGGAACATCCCAAGGATGATCTTTATCTCCTGGAACATCCCAAGGATTGCCACTTATCAAAAAATCTCCGCCCCAAGGATGATCATTTAAACAATCACTCCAAGGATGATCGCAGTATTTCTGATTTGGAGGGTTTGCTAAAACTCCTGGCAAAACTAACAGTGAAGCAAAGACCAATATTAAACCCAAAATCAAGTATTTGTTCATTTTACCTCCTTACATTATTTTTAAGTAGATTAAAGATATTAAGAAAAGGGGGTTTAAAAATATTCTTATGATTGAAGTTCTTCAAAAGAACATGGTTGAGTTTAATTTATAAATCCCAAAACTCTGTTTTAATTATGGTAAAAGAAGAAACTCCAAACATGCCAAAAGATGAGGAAATAGGCTATCACAAAGGAGCTATAAACACGCTTGCTAATGAAAGGAATGAGTTAGTCAGAATTATCCAGGTTGTAGAATCTTTGATACAGGCACACCTAAAGAGGCTTGAGGAATTGGGCGTTAAAGTTAAGAAGTAAGTTGAAGAGAGTGAATATAATAATCAGGAAATTGCCTAACATTTCTCAATCGAAATCCCCCTGCTTCGTAAGTGTAAATAAGAACATCATTTTGAGGAAGTTTTACTCCAAACTCTTGTTTATGTTTTTCAGACCCGTAAAAGAATGAAGCCATTCTTCCTATATCTGTGTCTAAAGAGGAAATTATCACCCTATCAGTTGATGCAAGAGTGAATGCAGTTGCCATTAATTTCACATCTGTCTCAAAATCACAGGGGTTTTTATGCTTGTAGAATTCGTGATTCATAGAATAATCTTTTTGTAAATCATAAGCCTCGCAGATAAATGAGAAATAATCCTTAAATTTTGAATAAATTTCCATTTGTTTCTCAGAAAAATTTTTTCGGATGTCTTTTTCATTAACTAATTTTATTGATTTGAATATCTCTTTTGCAAGCAGGTTCAGGCTATCGTAGATTTGTTTTTTAGCTGCTGGAGAAATAAATGAAGATGTTTTTTCAGAATGGTGTTGGTTAAACCTGCGATTATGTCTAACAAAACTTTCCATTATCCTACCAAGACATTCATAATTACGGAAAGGGTTTGGAGAAAATTTATCCTGGCAGTCAAAATAGAATCCAAGATCGTTATTGCATAAAGAAAGTTTTCTTTCTAATTCTTTTCCAACTTCTTCTATGCTAAATACTCCTTCTTTCAAGAGAGTATTCCTTACTATCCTCTGTTGATTTATTGTTTCTACCAACAATTCTAAAGGAATATTTTCAAGACTAGAACAATCATAGACCTTGTAGAAAAAAGTATGGTCCACAAGAGGATTAAAAAAATTAGAGTCAAGTAATTTTATTCCTTCTAACTTAGTCAGAGTATCCAATTCCATAGAATTTAATCAAATCTGCATTTAAAAAAATTATTGTTGTGCAGGCAAGTATTTTAAGCATAGTTTGTTTATGTTTGTCATGGAACAATCTTTTTATGAAAGAGTTTATAAGATAGCCAGTAAAATCCCAAAAGGAAAAGTTACAACCTACAGGGAAATTGCCAGAAAATTAAAATCCAGAGCTTATCAAGCTGTTGGAACAGCCATGAACAAAAATCCATATTCTGTAAAAAAGAAAAATCAGATCTATGTTGCGTGCCATAGGGTTGTCAATTCTAATGGGAGAGTTGGGGGGTTTGCTTCTGAGACAAAAAACAAAGTCAAAATGCTGAAAAGAGAAGGTGTTGAAGTTGTTGATGGGAAAGTGGATTTGAAAATATATGGGTGGAAAAATTTCTAATTCAAGGTTCTACTCTCTTTATGAGTTTTGCCCTATCAAAATGTTTGTCAAGACTTAATATTTCTTTGCAATTACTAGAGATAGCAGACTGCAGAGTTATTGCATCTTCGTAATCCAGATTGTATTTTTTTATTAAATCAAGAGCCAAAATCCTATCTTTAAAATTAACATTATATAAACTAAGCCCCTTTAAATTTTTCAAACTATCTAAAAAAATTTTTATTTTGCTGCTAGGAACCTTATTTCTGACCATAGCAAGGATAATCGTATCAATACTAAAAGTGGAGATAAACCCTTTTTTTTCTCCAACCTGAATTTTCCTTAAAATAATCTTGCAGTTTTCTGATTTTTCTTGATCTAAAAGTATTTCTAAAAAAATATTGGCATCAATTAACATTTTTCCAGGCCTCATGCTGTAACTTTAACGAGGATTTTTTAATGTTTTTCATTAATCCGGAAATTGATTCTATTGGGTCTTCTATTATCTCTATTTCCATATTTGATATTATCCAATCGGTTATGGCTTTCTGGGCAGCCTGGCTGATCGAACCTTTATTGTAGCCAAAACTTTTCATAGCAGCCTTTCTAAAAGCTTTTTCCATTTCGTCCGGCATTTTTATCTTTATTTGTCCCATAGGTACTTATGGGAATAAGTCCTTATAAATGTTTTGGGTTTAAAAAAGATATTTCTAGAGATTAAGATAAGATAGTTTAAGATAATAAATGCGGGGTACAGGATTCGGACCTGCGCAGGCACTAAGCCACAGGATCTTAAGTCCTGCCCGTTTGACCACTCCGGCAACCCCGCATAGATTTTTGAATTACCTTTCCCTTAAAAGGTTTACTGATTAAGAAAGAATTGTAAAGATAAAATTTGAATTTATTGGTTTATTTAGGTTAAGGAAGCTCTCTAGGAATGTCTCTTACTAACTCTCTAGCGCATAATTCTCGAGCCATGATGGTTTTTCTGCGATTCCGAGATATTTTGCTGATTGGTCTTCTCTTCATAATATATTGAACCTGCTGGAAAAACGTCTCGTGATATCCAAAAATTTTTCCAGAAGAATTCGTCTGTTGTCATTCCTAAACTCTGTGCTATTTGTTCTGGAGTGTCATAAGGAAGAACCATTCGTGGCACCATATTATCTACTATTATTGTATCTCCTGCATAAACTGGACTCAAGCGATTTTTCTCCCCATTCTTCCACGCTAGCGCATTGGCCAAAACACTACCTATTCTACCTTTTAATGGCCTGTCTTCTCCTAAAATAGTTCCGTAAAGCATCCCAGCCACACTAGACCAGCTATCTCCTTCTTGAAAAACATATTTTCCAGAATTAATCACGCTGTCTGCAAAATATTTTTGGCTTTCTGATTTGTCTATATCTTTTGCAATAATAACATGAGCATCATACTCCTCGGGTCCAGCACCCCCAAAAATATCGCTCCCTGATGTTTTTTCTGCTCCGGCAAGCAATCCAAGACCTAGTGCCAAAGAGATAAGAGTTTTTCCCATAGAATATCTTATTGGGGGATGTATTTAAATATTATTGTGATTTAACAAGATAATCAACTGATTATTCAATTTCATTTGAACTTATAGCAAGATTTAAATTAGTTAAGTTCTTTGAAAAGGTATGGAATGGAAGGAACAAACTTTTATTTTTATGGCGATATCTCTGATCTTTGTTCCATTAATTTCAGCAGATTCTATAGCCCCTTATGCTTTTAGAACAATCAATGTTGTTCCATTAATAATTTTAGCAGAGGTAATTATATTTTAGCTGGTGATTAATAAATTATTTAATTTTAAGGTGGGCTGGGAAAAATCAATTCTAGCAGTAATTGTAGCAAACATTATCAGTACAATTTTTGGGCTGTTCCTAAGTTATTTTGAACCATTTGTAGATGGAGACTTTACATCTATGACCATAATCGCATTTATACCTAGTATTTTTATAGAATGGGGGGTATTATCTTTATTTTTTAGTGAAGCTCCCAATCACAGCAAGCTGTGGGGCTTCTAAATACTAAAAATCAC
>CAZFNY010000007.1:0-11888 GCA_964520275.1 Candidatus Woesearchaeota archaeon
TTTTTCACCATGTAATATTATTAACAACATTAGCTTATAAATTTTCCTTTTCTTGGTCCTGTAAATTTATATAAAAATATTTATAAAGAACTTATTTCTAATTATCATATGGGTGATACTAGAAAAGAGAGTGTTATAGTTTTAATCTTTGTAGCATTGTTTTTGTTCTCAATAATGATGCTATTTAATTCAGGCATGCGAACAACAGGTTACGCTGTTTCTGCCAATACCACTTCTAATGTAACTATTTCTAGTTTTTTTGCTGTTGAGATGTCTATAAACCTTTCTAATGGAATACAATTTGGAGATGTCAGCAGTCTTCCTTCTACAGATTTAAATGCGACTCATAATTATGACGGAGCAAATACTACTGCGCAAGGAGCTGCTACTGGAAATGGAACCTCTATGTGGATGAATGTGTCAACAGACAGTAATACTGCTGTTGATTTTTGTATTAAGGCTGATGCTCTGAACACCTCTCAAGACGATGAGATTGGGCTTGGCAATGAAACTTATCACAATTCTACATTTACCAATATATCTAGCCCTACTGTGGGAAGCCAGGTTTCAATGACTACAAGCTATGTTTCTGCTGGAGAAAATATTGCTGCTGGAAATAATAATTATTACAGGTTTTGGCTTGATGTTCCTGCAGCAACACCAACAGGAACATATAATAATACTGTCAGCTTTAAGGGAATAGTTACCGGAGGTGCCTGTTAAAAATGTGTGAATATAAGCTTATAGTGTTGTGTTTGATGACTTTTGCATTTATATCTTTTGTTTCAGCTGGAATAGGAATTAGATCTTATCAAGAATCTGCTTTAGTAAATGAAAATAATAACGCGTGTTTGACTTATGGCGCGTATAATCCATTTTCTACAGATACGCAGGTTATTATTGGCATTTCTGATTCTTTGAAAGAAGTTTTAGTTGAGCAAGAAGCAGAATCAAAATTAATCCCTGCTGGAACTTCTAGCGATAAGGCTATTCCTTTGAAATTCTGCTTTAAAGCTCCAAAGGTTTATTCTGAAGATTGTCTTATTGCTGGGTTTATCTGCAAAGAAGAATGCAAGGAAGAACAGAAATCTTATGTTGGGGAGGTTGAGCTTAGATCTATTTCAACTTCATTAACAATTGGAGGAACAGGTGGATCTGCCACTAGTTTCTCTGTTTCTTCTCCTTTAAGGATCAGAGTTAATTGTACTCCTCATGCAAGGAATTATACCATTGTTTATGTTCTTTTAGCAGTAATTTCTGCAACAGTGATAGGAACAATATTAATGAGAAAATACAGGAAGCCAAAGGTTGAAAGGGATAAAGAGAAGTTACAAAAGATAAGAGCACAGATTGCCAAAGAAGGTAGAAAATCTGTGAAGAGACATAAGAGGTCTGTGAAGAGACATAAGAGGAAATAATAACGCATTAGTGTTTAATTTGGATTAACTCAACAATAATAACAAATATGACAGCGAGGAATTCCTTACTTGTGTAGATACTGGCTCAAGGTGTCTGCCCGCTTGGAACTCCCTTGAAATAAAGACTATTGTTATAACTTCCAGAAGCCTGTGCAGAAGGAGCATTCAAAAAGAACTTTAGATAAAGAATAGTTCCGTCTGTTAAACCATCCCCGATTTTGGCATAGCTGATTGTTAAAGAAGTTTTAACACTGCTTGGAACCGAGCTGTTTGTTGAATTATAGCTGTAAGTTTCATTTCCTAATCCTAAAACATCTTCATTAAGAGTCATTAAATCTCCATTAGCCTTGACATACAAGTCCGCAGTCCCTCCTGTCACAGAGATATTTACATAATATTCAGAAATTCCCGAGTTGTTATTTCCCTCTGCAGATTGATTATATGCTGGCAATGAAGCAAGACTCCAATTAATCTGCTGAAGAAGCCTTGGAGATAAATCAATAGCAACAGAAACAGTCTGTGGAGCAATTGTTATATTCCACACACTTGTAATATTATTTATTGAAAGATTAGATGTCAGATTAGCTGTTGAAAAAAAAGAATAATTGGAATTAACTTCTCCAGTAGCATTAATCCAAAAAGTGATTGCCTGTGAATTTGTAAAATTAAGATTATCAGTTGTCTGCGGATTAGCAGAGGAGTTCGTGTAAAACGGAGTTGCTCCAGCCGTCGTGTTAATTAAAGTATTGTTTGAAAACAGACTAAGATTTATAGTTCCGCAATCAGCAGAATTGCATGTCACATTAAGACTAACATTAAAAAATGAATTTTGGGGAACACTGATATTCCCTGTAGGATATATCCATGAGAGTCCAACTTTCGGAGCAGTATCATTCACAGTCATTGTCCAAATCTGGTCATCAACTCCAACTTCATTAGAGACATTAACTTTAATCTGATAAGTTCCACTCTGCGTGAAATTTCCTATCCAAATAAACTGGCTTTTGTTTACATAGCTGGTCTGTTCTGTCCCATTCACAAACCATTTGATTGTTACAGGAGTTGCATTAGAATAGGCTATACTAAAAGTTTGATTGCTTGGTTCTGCTATTGAGAAAACATCTGTTGTTGGAACATACGCCAGAATATAAGGAGTATTTAAAAGAAGCCAAACTGTTTGAGATTGAGTCAGCGTAGTGTTTGTGGAGTTTGTGGAATAGCCTGTCTTGTAAGCTGTGACATTATAAGGGGTGACATTTGTTCTTGCTGAACTTGTCTGATTAAATTCTAAGAAGGTTAACCTAGAAGTCAGCCCATTTGCTGCTGTTGTGGTCTGGCTTAGTTGGTTAAACGCATCTGTAATATTGACTGAAGCACTAAGAGGATCAATATTCTGGTCAGTCACATTCACCCAAAGCCAATAATAATTGAAAAAAGTCCCAGGACTTGTAATTCCTATTTTACTTGCATCAAAACTAGTATTGAAAAAACTTATGTTTGTTACAGAAGAGACATAAACACTCCAGTTTGTTATACCAGATAAGGTTGAATTATAAACTGTGGAATTTTTTGAACCTGTCACAAACCAAATTCCTCTATAAGAATCTGTGATATTAACATCTTCTAATGTTGTAGTAGGATAAGTTATGTAAATAGCAGCACCCCCATCCCCGTTATGAGTATCATTAATAATTTTATTTCCTTTAAAACTCTCAAGATTAATTCCATTAAGAGTTATAGCCCCTTCACTTGCTTCAGAAGAATATGTATGTTGAATAGTATTATTAACAATTTCTCCCCCAATTCCAGCCAAATAAATTCCAATAGTTCCATAAGATATATTATTGTTAAAAATATCTGGATAATCAGAACCAATAGGAAAATAAACAGAAGCTCCAGCTTGACTAAAAGAATTGCTCTTAATCAAACCATAATCAGACTGATAAATATAAATACCAGAAATATCCATATCGCTAAAATTATTATAAGAAATATCATCATAGTTTGAAGTAGAAACATAAATCCCAAGCATTCCATCTCTTATTGTAGAACCATTTATTGTTACATTATCCGAATAATAACTATAAATATTATATCCCAAAGCAGGTCGCTGATTAGCATCGCACACCTCTCCAGGATGCCCTTGTTTGTATCCATGGACATTATCAATAGTGGAACTTACCAAGGAATTGTTATATGAATTGTTAAAGAAAACTCCATAACTATATCCATTATAACAGCTGGTTGTTGAAGAAGAGTTTGCCCACACAAGAGTGATATTATTTCCAGTCAATGTGTTATTATAAGAGTAATCTAATTGAATCCCAATCGCGGTTACAATTTCAGAGCTCACGTCAGAGAGATTGTAAAGAGTATTGTTTTGAATCACAGAATTATTTGAATAATAAAGATAAATTCCTTTTGTATAGTTTTGCATTCTGCAATTCTGAATAGTGACTCCCGATTTATTATTGACTTTTATCCCCCAGAGAGTATCAGTATTGTTTCCTCTTATATTATGATTAGCACAATTCAAACTAACATCATTTGCAGTGATATTATAATAAACGCAATCATCTTTAGTTAAACTTGTAGAAGAACTAATCTGAGTTACCTGGCACTGGTCATTGACAACGCTCCAATTAGCGTCTGCCCAATCTGATTGAGGGTCACTATCATAAACTAAACAGCTCCAGAGATAAGTTCCATCTGGCAAAGGAACATTAAAAACAGTGCTGTTAGAAGTCCCAGTTATATTCACTGACTGGTTTGCCTGCCAGCTTCCACTCCAATTCCCATAAAGAGTCAGGTTTTTCAGCCCACTATCATCTGTAGCACTGCAGTTAAAACTAATTCCATCATAAACTGTTCCCCCATTTGAAGGAGAATTTAATGTGACATTGGGAGGAGCAGTAGGGGGAGAAGTGATAGAAGTAGAATTTTGCGCGAGGGTTCCGTCAGCCAGCCCATCATTAGGAATAATTTGGCAAGTCCAATTATCATTAAGCTGTGTGTTTCCAGTGACTATAGTAGCAAAATTTGAATACCCATTTTTTGAATCATCATATAGTTGTTGTATTTCCGTGCTTGTAAGAGTACGGTTCCAGATTCTGAAATTGTCAATACTACCGTTAAAACCGTTAGTGCCGTCTACCAGCATGCCAATTCTAAAATTCGTATCAACCCCTGCATACAAAAATGGACCAGAACTCACAGAAGTGTCAGTATTATTAAGAACTCCATTCTTATAACCAGAGTAATTATTCCCTGCATCCATGACAAAAGCTATATGAGTCCATGTTCCAGTGCTAAATATTCCAGTATATGTCTGACTTGCAACACCCTCAACATAAGACCTTAATCCAGAAGTATCTTGAGAATAAATCCACATCACTCCAGATCCATACTCGGCCACATTATAATTATTAAAAATATATTGGCTTCCAAACACATTGACATTTATCCAGAAATCTATTGTGAAATCAGTGAGATTTCTTATATTTGAATTAGCAGAAATATTAATGTATTGGGTCGTATTAAAACTATAAGCTCCCCCTATTTTTCCAGACGAGCTCCAGGTAGGATGCCCACTTGCTTCAGTTGTTCCATTATTCCCATAAGTTGAATAATCTTTTATAACATCTGCTCCTCCTGTGCTGACATTTGTATCAAACGGAAGATTCAACAATAAGATTGAACTCCCGTTCACAAGCCAGTTATAAATATTTGTTACAGAATCACCATTAACATCTGCTGTGGATTGATTTGTGCAAGTTAGATTATTTGTTACATTTGCAGTAGGAGAAGGAGTCAAACTCGGTGCTTCCTGTGTTGGTGCATCATTGGTTGTCACATAAGAAAAAGTGTCAGTTGAATTCCAAGCATTGCTGGAATCATTTGCATAAATTTTCCATTGTATTGTTGCTCCAACTGTTGTATTAACTGATTTTGTGACATTGCTCCAATTTTGAGTTCCTGTCATAGAAACCCAGCTGTCATTAACCAAAGTTCCATTTCCATTATCAAAGCTGAAAATATAACCAGCAAGAGCAGTGTCGTCTGTCCAATTGACGCTATGCTGAACATAAGTTCCCTTAGAAGTTGAATTTGTAGAATTTGTTGCCCATTTTGGAGCTACGTTTACAGCCACAGCAGTGTAAAAAACATAAAGTTTTGGCCTATTAGATTGTGTTGCATTTTCTCTATCTGAAAAATAATAAAGAGTATCTGTTGCACCATCATAGCCTATACCATATACTATATCTGAAACCGCATCCACGGCAACTGCACCTAAAAGGAAATCCGCATCCTCAAGTCTTATAGTTGCATTGCTGTTTCCATTTGCACAAGCCTGTTGAATAAGAGCGGTCACTGTAATGTTAGTTCTGGTGCCTTGTGTAGTACTACTCAACGTAGCAGCAGTCACGTTTAATCCTGTTTGCCCAGCTATTGTACCTACACTGCTTGTCTCATCCCAAGCCTGGTCATTTATATACCATGTTGTTGCATCATTATCTGGAGTTCCGGTTTTAGTTTGTATAGACAATTCCAAAATTGCACTATCAACAGAAGAAAGTGCAGCATCACACAAAGCACTCACATTCCATTTTATCTGTGAGCCCAATCTTTTATAAACTAGTGATTTCCAAAGACCAGAATAATATATATCTGCTAAAACATAACTATCATCAAAAACGCAAGTTCCCCCACTGCACACTCCTGTTGGATCCACAATATGATTAATTTCTATATCTCCATTCAAAATTCTTAAATCAAAAGTATCCTGCTCTCCGCTCAAACCAGTAAGATAAACCTTATTGTACTGCTCTGAATCCAAACTTGAAAACTCTGCAATAATATCTGTTCCATTCTCTTCATACACTTCAATTTTTGGAGTTCCACTGACAACTCTTGGATAAATAGTTATATCCCTATCTGAAGTAAGATTTCTTTCAAAAGTGATTCTGACATAATCTTCAGAAGGAATTGTCTCACTCCAAATTCCATCCAGCGTTTTTACTTCTTCATAAATATCACTGATAAAGGCTTTGTTTGCATCCAGGTGTTCTGCTTTTGTTATCACAATGATTCTAAAAGTTTGGTTGCTTAACCTTGGAACAACCCATTCAAGATAATCATAGATCCCATTGCCGTCTCTATCTTCCAAAGATTGGATAGGAACAAAAGTATTGTTTTCTTCCCAATAAATCTCCACAAGCTCTGGATTTTTTATTTTAAGCGATTCATTCAGCTCTGTAAATGCCAGAACATTTTCATAATGGACACTTTCTGAACCAATGACTTGAACTTTTTTTCCGCCATTTAAATTCTCTTCAATAGAATAAGGTGCATTAGTGTAATACTCAACCACTATTTCATCATTTTCTGTTATTTGCTCATTTATCTGGACAGAAACATTTCCATTTGAATCTCCTATATCAACAACTCTGGCAGTCATTCCTCTAAAAAATCCCAAAAAGAAATTAAACGTAGAAGTTAAAAAATTTCCACCAGGCTCATTCGCAGGTTTTTCAACAACAGGAGGAACTTCTTCTATTTTCTTCTCATTCTCAATCAAAGGGCTTAGTTCCTCTTCACCTAACTCATTTATTTTCTTGACAGAAATATTCCCAGCATCTTGAGGCAAGTCTATTTTCAAACTGTCTGTCTTATTCGCGCCTTCAATAGAAATCTTAACTAGTTTTTCCCATTTGACTGGCTTCCCTAAAATAGCCCCATATTGCTTAGTAGAAATATCTGCAGTGACATTGGCTGTTTGATTTGAGATAGTTTCATTAGTGACAATTGTTTCATTAATAATTGTCTCATTTGTGAAGTTTTCAATAAAAGTTTCATTTGAAATGCTCTCATTTGAGATTACAATGCTTCCATTACTTCCATTAATAACTGCCCCTCTAGATTCTCCTGTTTCTTCAGTTGTAGGTTGTCCAGTTGTCTCAGAGCCAGAAGTTGTTTGATTTTGAAGTGTTTCATTGACAATTGTTTCATTTGTTTCTGGAGTTGTTTGATTGGTTTCTTCATTTGGTTGCTCAATTGTCTCATTGTTTTCTGTTGGATTTTCTGCTGGGACTTGTTCTTCGGTTGTAGTTTCGGGAGTTGTTTCAGTAGGAATTTCAGTTGTTGGAGTTTCAGAAGGTGTTTCGCTTGGAGCTGTTTCTGAAGAACTTACTCCACTATCACTACTAGAATCAGGAGCACTAGGCTCACTACCTTCTGTGGTAAATCCTGTCACAAAAGAATAAATTCCTTTTACAAAACCCCCAAAACTAAATCCCTTATCTCCTGTTCCAGAAATTTTTTGCTCAGAATACTGATAAGATAAAAAAGAAATTGCTAAAATTATCAAAAGCATTGCTCCTAACAAGATAAAAAGAGTTTTGTGCTCCTTAATGTTATGGGCAAACCTGTTTCTGTGAGTTACAGCACTAATTTCATGTTCCTCAGAAACATATCTTGAGTGTGTTTTTCCATCTTTATCCCTGTAAGTATGATAATAATACGGCCCAAACCTCTTGCCATCTCTGTAAATATATCTTTTGTAAACCACTCTCTTTTTGCCTCTTTTTATATCCAAAACCTAAAAAAAAGATGTGCTGTAACTATTTAAATATTCTGGTAAAACCATGACAATATTTTGGAGAAAATATGATAATTAATGTTATTAAGAATTATCTGGTTCTCCCCAAAGATTAAAAAGATTATATCTTCCTTAACTTATCTATTATCTCCTGCTTTCTTTTTTTAAACTCTCTTGGGGTTAAGTTTAATGAATGGTAATCCTTGAAATTTCTTAAAAGAGAAATAAGCTTATTAATATAAGATTCAATTTTGTAATTCCTAAGAATTAAAAGATACTCCTTAAAATTTATTTCTGAAAAAAAGAGCAGAGAAATAATGTCTATTGTATCTTTTTCTCCTTTAACTGAATTTGCCCTTTCAATTTGAGCCCCTTGTTTTAGGACTAGCAGGGCTTCTGGAGAGACAACATTAAAACCTTCTGTCTTTCGGACATATTTTTTGATATCCTCTGGAGGGATTATAAGTTTAGAAAAATGTGAAACATAGATGTCAATGTCTACTTCCCCTGATTTTATCTCATATTTTTTTAGATTGTCATTTTTTGACAGGTTCTCTTTTTTAAGCTTCTGCAGTTCGTTTAAATCAACAACAATATCTATGTCTTTTGATTTTTGCTGTTTAGCCCATATGTAAATCGCCCACCCTCCAATAAGGACAAAATCATATTCCTGCCTTATCTTCTGCAGAATCTCCCAGCTTTTTTCTGTTAATAAAGAATTCCAGAATTCCATTATGTTGTTATCCTCCTTTCAAGAGATTTTAAAAAATCCCTTGCATACCACTCCTTCAAATTCCATAAATCAACAAAAATTTGAGAGATTGGAATGGTTTTATATAGACTCATTAGAGAATCTCTTTTCAAAACAAAAAGATTTGGATTTTTAGAATCAATCTTAATATTAACAAATCTTTTCCTTAGAGTATCAAGCTCTTCTTCATCTGCATAAGCATAGATCTCAGAATAATCTGCTGGATAATCATTAAACTTAAGCTTATAAGCAGTATAAGCTGTGAAGATAAGGTTCGGCATAGTCCTTTCTATCTCCCTGACAGGAATCTCAACTCTGGCCTTGAATATAATATCTTTTTGCAGATTCCTTAAAGAAGCCCAGAGATAAATTATTTTTTTAATGTCAATTACTCTAAAACCCCTTTGCATAATTTTAACTGCTCCAATCTGCTCTAATTTTTTGACTGCTGAATTAATCACACTCAGAGAAAGGTTGAGTTTTTTAGACAGCTCAAGCTGGGTAAATTTCGGCTCTTTCTCTTCAATCGCGTTATAAAGAATGTCCCTATAAACAAATTCTGTTTTCTTCATGTTTCTGTAATAATTGTCTTTATTTATAAATGTTTCTGTTTTTTTAGAAATATATTTAAATAAAAAACATAAATTTAGAAATAAATTATCTCACAACAATCTCCAGAGCATCTCTATGAGATTTCCAAATTCAAATGGAGAGTCTCATCGCGTTATTATTTCTAACGCGTCCCTATGTTTCAAAACATAGCCTTTCCCCAGGGCTTTCTTGCTTCTGGCATCAATTGCTTTCACAAAATTCTTTCCAATATCTGTATGCACTGCAAAAGCAAAGTCAAGCGCAGTGCTCCCCTCTCTTAACAAAAAGCAGTCAGGAAGAATATTGCCTTTGCTGTCTGCAAGCTTATTAGCACCAGCAGGAAAAACCGCAATATATTTCAACAATGAAAAAACAACAGAATTCAAAATATGCTGGACTCCTGTTCCGTCTGCATATCTTGATAGCACATTCTTTTTTATGCTTTCAAGAGCAGTTTTCTGCTTTTCATTTAAATTCCCTTTTATCTTAAAATCCTTTTCTCCAGGAATATACTCAATCAAGCCAGCTTTCGAAGCCTCTCGCAGTGCAAGTTCTGAATCAGCAGAACACGGAACAATAACTCTTCTTGGAAATTCCCTTTTTAATTTATTATAATTTTCAAACGCTCCACTCTTATCTATTTTATTTGCAGCAATTATCATTGGTTTTGTCAGATTCCTTAAAGTATTGGTAAATTTTTTCAGCTCAGAATCTGTCCATTGACTGGCTTTTTCTGAATTTAATCCACTCTGAAGGATTGTTCTTTTGACATCTTCTTCATCAACTTTAAGGCCAGAAAACTGCTTTGCGACAGCTCTTGCAAAATTCTCTTTGCTTTGCTGCAATCCACGGGAAAAAGTCTTCCAGACTTTTTTTAAAATTCCCAGATACCATAAATCAAGCTCATTCTCCAGCATTTTTATGTCTGCAATAGGGTCGCCTTTTCCTTCTTTTCCTCCAGAATCAGTCATACCGCTTGCATCAACAATCTGGATAAAAGCATCTGCCTGCCTCAAATCATCTAAAAACTGGTTTCCAAGCCCCTTTCCCTCGCTTGCCCCTTCAACCAAGCCAGCAACATCCATCAGCTCAACAGGAACAAATCTTATATGATTTATGCAAAAGCCAGTTCTTGGATTGCATTGAACTCCAAATTCTTTGTCAATGCAATCAATCCTGACATAACCGATTCCATGATTTGCCTTTATTGTTGTAAATGGATAAGATGCAATTTCAACTTCTGCTAGAGTCGCTGCTTTGAAAAACGTCGATTTTCCTGTACTGGGTTTACCAACAAGTCCAATCAGCATTTTCAAACTCCATATATCCAATTAGATTCATTTTTATTTATTATTTTAATAACCATTTTTCTATTTCATTTAATGTTAACTTGATATATGTATTCATTTGATCCTTTTTATCTTTTCTCATCAAATAAGCATATCTATTTGCATTAGATTCTTTATCAAGTTTAGCGAAATGAATCCTATCCTCAAGGTTTAAACTTAATATAATTTTCTCCTGCCAAATAAGGAAGCATTAAAGATATTTTCTTTTCTTTTTTTTGCTTGTTTAAATTTATTAAATAAGCTTTTTTAACTTGCTTGTAAGAACCTAAAAAGGCATTTAATCCTGAAAAATCAGTTGATTTTAAATCTTCTTTGAATTTAATTTCTATGGGGGTTATATTCCCTTCTTTTTTTAAAATGAAATCAACTTCCTCAAGATTTTTGTCGTTCCAAAACCAGATATTTCCTATTCCGGCCTTAATCAATTCAGATAAAACAAACCCCTCAAACAAAAACCCTCCATCGCCTCTTAATTTTATTTGATTGAAATTATTTATAAAATAATTTCTAACCCCATTATCTATAAAGTATATTTTGGGTATTTTAACTAGCTCTTTATTTTTATTGGTGAAAAAAGGCCTAATTTCTTTTATAAAATAAGTTTCCGAAAGTACTTCTATGTATTTCTTTATCTCATTAAAATTCAATGAGCTGACTTTTGAAATTTCTTCATATTTTATTTTCTGGCCATTATTTACCGCCAAAAATTCTATTAATCTCTTAACATTGAGAATCCTGTCTATATTTAAGTATTCTACCAAATCCTTTCTTACATATAAATCAAAAATACTGGAAAGGGCCTGAATCTTTTCTTCTTTTGAATTTTTTATTACAACTCCGGGGTATCCCCCAAAAATCATAAACTCTTCTAATCGGTTTCTATACTCCTTTAATGAACTGGATAGATTATCTCCCTTTAATTTTTTAATATTTTTCAAATTATCTACAAGATTATCTTCTTTTTTGAAAAATAAGAATTCTTCAAAATTTAGAGGGAATAGTTCGTTTATTATTTTTCTTCCTGCTAAAGACTCCTGAACTTGGTTTTTTATTGTTAGAGAAGAAGAACTAGAAGAATATATCTTAACATTAGGAAGATTATCATATACATTTTTCATAATTCTAGCAAGAGGAGAGTATTTTTGAAATTCATCTAAAAAAAGATAAAAGAATCCTTTTTG
>CAZFNY010000008.1:0-11572 GCA_964520275.1 Candidatus Woesearchaeota archaeon
GATAGCAAGTAACCCAAAGGGCGAAATCTCAATTTGGGCGAAGCCAAGCAACATCGCGATTAAGAGAAGTGGCAATCCCTCCAAAAATTTATCCTCTGGAATAAAATGACGAGCTGAGAAATTTTTGAGAGCTGGATTGACATTTGGGCTAATTTCTGGTTTTCAAAAAGAAAATTTGCGTAAGCAAAAAGAAATTACCTCTTAATCTGCTGTTGCTTGACCGAACTCTGAAAGAGTGAGGCACGAGTGGAGCAAGAAGCGACCTCGTGAGTTGAGATTTCGTTCTCAGCCGATTTCGTAGCGTAGTTGCTGAAGAAACATATATAAATCAGTAATCCCTAAAACAATTATGAAAATTAGAGGTGCCAAAAAATCTGACTTGAACAAATTAGTAGAATTAGATAAAATCTCAAACAAAGAAATAAAATGGTGGCAACCATTATCAAAGTCAGATTTTTTGAAAATATTAAAGCGTAAAAATCTCCTATATGTTGCAGAAGAGAAAGGAGAGATTATTGCATATCTTTCTGGGGCAATAAAGGGAAAGCAATTAATCTTAGAGAATGTTTTTGTAAGAAAAGAATTTAGAAAGAAAGAAATTGCCAACAAATTAATAAAAAAATTCCTTTCAGATTGGAAAAACAAAAACATGAAAGCAACAAGATTAGATTGTCCAGAAAGATTAAGAGATTTTTACGAGAAACTTGGTTTTAGGGTTACTGCACTAATTATGAAAAAAGATTTCTAAAGCAATTTCGTTAAAATTTTGTTAGACAAAGTTGCGTAGCAATTTTGTGAGAGTTTTCTTTTATGATTTTAATGAAGCAAGAAATCAAAGGATGAGAATTACTTGCAACCTAAAGGGCGGGAAGAGGGGAAACTAAAATTCTATGCCAGAAATTGAGGGGATAGCAAGTAACCCAAAGGGCGAAATCTCAATTTGGGCGAAGCCAAGCAACATCCATTAAATCTACTTGAAAAGTAGATTTAATCTGAAACTCATAAGTTTCAACATATCTTTAAATAAATAGTTATCTAAAAGTTCCATTATGAATTATACTTTAAACAAAGAAGAATATATTCAAAGATTAAAAGAAAGATGCATTTTGCGTGGGTTTTCACAGCAGACAATTAAATCATACAGCTATAATGTTAGGAGATTTTTGGACTTTGTTGATAAAAGTGGGCTTAATCTATCAAATGAGGGGGTTAAATTATATTTATTATCCCAAAATTTAAGTGTCAATTCTGTCAGATTACAATATGCCTCAATTAGTTTCTTTTTCAGAGAGATCTTGAATAAACCTTTCTCTTTTGAGGAGATTCCAATAAAGAAAAAAGAGAAACAACTCCCAAAAGTCATTTCAAAAGAAAAAATCAAAGAGATGATTGAATTAACAGACAATCTGAAACATAGATTAATAATCAAGTTATTATATTCTTCGGGATTAAGATTGCAGGAATTAATTGACTTAAAAAGAAAAAATATTGATTTTGAAAGAGGGGTTATTAATATTCAAAATGGAAAAGGAAAAAAAGACAGGATCACAATTGTTTCAGATTCATTAAAATTAGATTTATTGAAATATTACAGTAATAATTCATTCAAAACAGAATATATTTTTGAAGGAAGAAAAGGCAAATATACTAAAAAGTCTGTTCAAAAAGTTTTAGATGAAGCCGGAAAAAGAATAGGAATTAAAGTCAGCCCGCATATGCTAAGGCACAGCTTTGCAACACATCTCTTAGAACAGGGAACAGACATAAGGCATATCCAGAAATTATTAGGGCATTCTAACTTAAAAACAACTGAAATTTATACCTATGTATCAACTAAAGATTTATCAAATATAAAATCTCCATTAAATAATATATCATGAAAACCTCATTCATTCCAGTAGATTATGACTATTTTGATTTTGAAGGAAGAAACCATATAAAAATAATCGGCAGAGATGACAAGGGAAAAAGAATATGTATTATTGACTCGTGTCCGGTTTATTTATGGGCAATCCTGAAAGAAAACCTGAATAAAAAAAAGCTCAAAAAACTGATTGAAAAAATAAGCAAGATAAAACTCGATTCAAAAGGCAGAAAAACCAAGGTAGAAAAAGTTGAAATTCATAATAAAAACTTTCTGGGAAAGCCAGTCAAAGCCCTGAAAGTTTTTGCAACAAACTACAAGGATTTGCGTGATTTGGCAGATCATCTAGGAATGCCAGAAATAGAAAAAAGAAGAGGATATGACCTAGGATTCATAACCCATTATATAATTGAAAAAAAATTAAATCCCCTTTGTTGGTATGAAATAGAAGGAGAGATGCTGAACAATTCTGCAGAATTTGGGGGGATTGACAGCTCCTTAAATGTTGATTTCTGCATAAAACTGAATTCTCACAAAGATATCAGTGATAAAATATTCGCGCCAAAAATCCTTGCATACGACATAGAATGCGATGAATTAAAAATAGGAGAAGGAGAAATACTTATGGTCTCTTTGGTCTCAGAAAATTTCAAAAAAGTGATTACCTGGAAAAAAGCAGAGCATAATCTTGATTATGTCGAGCATGTAAAAGATGAAGCAGAGCTCTTAGAAAAGTTTGTAGAATATGTAAAGAAAATATCTCCGGATTTTTTAGTGGGATATTTTTCAGATGGATTTGATCTTCCATATCTAAAAGTAAGAGCAGAGAAAAACAGAGTAAAACTCGCGCTAGGTTTAGATAATTCTCAACCAAGATTTTTCAAAGGCGCTCTTCCAACAGGAAAAATATCCGGAATCGTCCATATTGATTTATTGAAATTTATTCAGACAGCATACTCCCAATATATGCAATCTGAAACCCTCTCATTAAATGAAGTGGCAAAAGAATTTCTCGGAGACACAAAAAAAGAATTCAAGATAAAACACTCATCAAAACTCGAAGACAAGGACTGGAAAAAATATTTCGAATACAATCTTCATGACTCTATTCTTACTTATGGGTTGTTTGAAAAATTCTGGCCAGACATGACAGAATTCACAAGAATAATGCAAGAACCTTTGTTCAGTGTTTCAAGAAATGGTATGTCATCAAATGTAGAGGATTATATAATTCACAATCTGGAAAAATTCGATGAAATTCCAGAAAAACGGCCAACTTACGACGAAATTGGAGAAAGAAGAAAAACCCCTCCTTTTGAAGGAGCTTTTGTATTTGAACCAACCCCAGGGCTTTACGAAAATCTCTCCATATTTGACTTTACTTCCAGTTACGGAAGTGTGATTGTAACTTATAACTTATCAAAATCAACTCTCTTATCAAAACCAGAAAAAGATTCATACAGCATTGAAGCGCTTGGAAAAAAAGTTTACTTTTCAAAAAAACAAGGATTTTTTCCAGAGATGTTAAAAGAAATAATAAAAAAAAGAAAACAATACAAAGAAGAATTGAAGAAAAATGAAGACGTGGTAAAAATTGCGCGAAGCAATGCATTCAAGCTTCTTGCAAACGCGTCCTATGGCTATCAAAGTTTTTTTGGGGCAAGATATTATTGCGAAGAGGCAGGGGCAGCAACAGCAGCATTTGCCAGAAAATCTATCAAAGAAGCAATAGACAAAACGAACAAAGCCGGATATACAGTCATCTATGCAGATACAGATGGATTTGCTTTTTTATTAAATAAAAAAACAAAAAAAGAAGTCACAAAATTCTTGGAAAATCTAAACGAAGAGCTTCCAGGAATAATGGAGCTTGAACTCGAGGGTTTTTTCAAAAGAGGAATCTGGGTTACAACACGAGCCGGAAAAACAGGCGCAAAAAAGAAATATGCTCTTATCACAGAAAACGGAAAGCTGAAAATCAGGGGATTTGAAACAGTAAGAAGAGACTGGTGCCAGCTCGCAAGAAAAGTCCAGAATAAGCTCATAAGGCAGGTTCTCGAAGATGGAAACGAAAAAACAGCCCTTGATTATGTCAAGGAAATAATAAAAAAACTCAAAAAAAGAGAGATTTCAAAAGAAGAGCTAATTATCAGGACTCAGCTGAAAAAACCGATTTCAGAATACAAATCCATTTCTCCTCATGTTATTGCCGCCAAAAAAATGAAAGAGCTCCAGATGCCTATTGATCCAGGAAGCCTGATGGAATATTATATTGCTGAGTCAGGAGAAAAGAAAAAACTAGTAAGAGATAAAGTCAAGCTTCCAGAAGAAAAAGGAGAGTACGACATAAAATACTATTTGGAACACCAGATTCTGCCAGCAGTCGAAAACATCTTTAATGTCTTTGGCATAAACATAAAAGAAGTGATTGACGGAAAAAAACAAACCTGTTTGGATGATTTTTAAAATGACACAAAGAAAAATCCCAGAGCCAAAACCGCTTTTTATTGAAAGGATGCAGGCTCTTTTGAATCCTGCTGATTTTAAAGAATATCAGGAAATGTTGAAAATTCCTCCTGTAAGGTCAATTAGATGCAACACTCTAAGAATCTCTCCAGAAAAATTAAAAGAAAGGCTTGAGAAAAATGGCTGGAAAATAAAACAGCCCTGGCACAAATATCCTAAGATAATGATTGTTGAGGGAAAATATGTTGCTAAAAAAGAAATTGAGGATAAAGAAAAAGATAATATCTTAAATAACCAATTTAATAATAGTGAAAATATCTTAGATGACGATGTTAATAATAAATCTATTCCGAGCGAAGCGAGACTAATCTTGGGTGGGGGGGTGGGAAAGAATATCAAAAACAAAAATAAACTCCTAATAGATTTAGAGCCAGGAGAGCTTGGAAGAGCATTAGAGCATCAGCTTGGATACTATTATGTCCAAGAACTTTCAAGCATGCTCCCAGTTTTAGCTCTTGAGCCAAGATCTGAAGAAACAATCTTGGATTTGTGCGCCTCTCCAGGAAGCAAGACAACGCAGATAGCTTCTTCAATGAAAAACACAGGAGCAATAATTGCAAACGAGGTTTCTCTTGCTAGAATAAAAATTCTCGCATCAAACCTTGAAAGATGCGGAGTCACAAATACAATAATAACAAAAAAAGAAGGCTCTGCGCTTTGTTTAAGGCTGGAAAAATCCAATCTCTCATTTGATAAAATTCTTGTTGACGCTCCCTGCTCTGGTGAAGGAACTCTAAGAAGCAGTCACAAAACCTACCTAATGTGGAACATAAAAACAATAAAAGCTCTTCCAAGAATACAAAAAAGCCTGTTAAGGTCAGCAATAGATATTCTCAAAATTGGAGGAACTATAATCTACAGCACCTGCACTCACGCTCCGGAAGAAAATGAAGAGGTAGTTTCCAATATCTTAAATGAGTTTGGAAACTCAATAAAGCTAGAAGAAATAAAACTTCCTATAAAACCAAGAGAAGGAATAACAAATTGGGAAGATAAAACCTATAATTCTCAAGTAAAAAAATGTGCAAGAATCTACCCTCAAGATAACAACACAGAGGGATTCTTCCTTGCTAAGATAAAGAAGGTAAGATGGAAAAATATATAGAGATAAATAAAAAAGCTTTAGAAAATTTAAATAAAATAATAACCAAAAAATGCTTCAAATATTAAATAAACAAGAAAAGCAAGAAATCCTGACAGAGCTGGAAGAGCAATTCGGTATAAAAGAGATTCCAGGAATAATTGTTAAAAGAGGAGAAGAAAGGCTTTTTCTCTTTCAAGGAAGTTTTGATGAAGAAAAAATCAAACTGCTCGAATCTGCTGTTCCAATTGAAAGAGTAGGAATTTACTTTGCTAAAATCCAAGAAGGCAGGATAAGATTAAGCATTGATGGAGTCCAGCTTTTCAAAAACCAAATAACAAAAAATATTTTTGAGATAGACAAAGAACAAGCAGAAAAATGGATGCACGGCTCTGAGCTAGATATTCCCACAGGAAAACGAGATTTCATAATTATAAAGCACAAAAATGATTTTCTTGGAACAGGAAAAGCTTCGGCTGAAAAAGTCACTAATTTTATTCCAAAAAACAGAAGATTGAAGTTCAGGAGTTAATCTGTCTTACTCCTTTAGTATCTATCTTTGCTAAACTCTCTAATCCATTAATATTTTCTGAATTTTCCTTAGTGTATAAATCAGACTCATAAAAATTAATGAATCCATACAAACATCCCTTAACAATCTCACTGCAACGAGAAGCTAACCCTATCAGATAATTTCCAATAAAACATCAATCAACCAAAGGTTTATAAGAATTATTATAAAGGATAATATATTCACAAAACCATGAACAAAGAAAAAATCCTCAAGGCAGGAAAAATAGCAGCAGAAGCCAAAACCTTTGCAAGAACAATTGTAAAAAAAAATGTTCCATTGCTAGGGATAGCAGAAAAAATAGAGGCCAAGATTGTTGAACTTGGAGGCAAGCCAGCTTTCCCAGTAAATCTCAGCATTGATAATATAGCAGCTCATTACACTCCTTCTCACGAAGATGAAACTCTTGCTCACGGGCTTTTAAAAGTTGATTTAGGCGTTCATATTGATGGCTGGACAGCAGACACAGCATTTTCTGTGGATTTAGAAGGCTCAGAAGAAAACAAAAATCTTATTCTTGCTTCTGAAAAAGCCCTTGAAACAGCACAAAGAATGATAAAAGAAAAAATCCAATTAAGCGAATTGGGCAAGGCAATTCAAGAATCAATAGAGCATTTTGGATTTTCTCCGATAATAAATCTCTCTGGCCATGAAATGAAAGAATATGAGTTGCACGCTGGAATCACAATCCCCAATATAGAAGACAGCCGTGAACTGATTCTCAAAAAAGGACTCTATGCAATAGAGCCATTTGCAACAACTGGCTTTGGAAAAGTCCATGACGGAAAACCTTCTGGAATCTACAAACTAATCAATGAAAAAAATGTGAGAAGTCCTATAGCAAGAGAAATCCTGAATTATATAATTGAAGAATACCAGACTCTGCCCTTCTGTTCCAGATGGATTGTTAAAAAATTCGGAGCAAAAGCTTTATTCGGCCTAAAGCAACTGGAAGACAATCAGAATCTTCATCATTTTGCGCAGCTGGTTGAAGTCTCTGGAGCAAAAGTCTCGCAGACAGAAAACACTATCTTGATATCAGATGAGAAAATAATAACTACATAATATCTTTTCTTGGACTAAATAATTCTAAGTGGGGCAAAATCTTATAGACAGGGCAAATTGGAATAAATGTTTTAGAAGAGTCAGAAAAATAAGGAGAATCTCGCCTAGGAAAAAACTCCCTAGAAATATCTTGAATAATTCTCTGCCTAGCCAATTCATTAAGAATAGTGTCAGTCAAATAGGCAAGTGCTTTGTTGTTTATATCAAAATTACAATATAAGTCTGGCCAAAGGGATTTAAAGCCAGTAAAAAAAATCTCTTCTCCAATATTTTGATCACAAAGAGTGTATATCTGTCTTCTAAAAATTAATTCAGCTTCTAAAAATGAAACTCCTTTGTCATACAGTTTATCCAATGGTTTTGGAGTTATCCCGTCTTTAAGAGTAATCATAAAACAATCTAATTAATTAAGTATATAAAAATTATTGCTGTGAAGTTTTCTCTTCAACTAAAGCAGTTTTAATTATTCCTTCTAGTTTATTAAGACTTATTGGCTTGGAAATATAAGCAAAAGCCCCTTCCTTAATAGCTCGTTCTCCTAATTCTTTACCTTCGCCTGTATACAAAATCATTTTACATCCAGAAGACCTGGCTAAAGAAGAATATTTTTTGATTAATTCTAATCCTCGAAGACCAGGATCCATTACTTCATCAAGTACAACAAATTTAACCCCATCAAAGCCTTTGTCTCCAAATCTTTGCTCAACCGCTTCTCCAGTGTTATAAGTTTCTATAACATATTTAGAAAAATATCTTTCAAAAACTGTTTTAATAAAATCTCTGCTCATAGAATCATCATCTGCTATCAAGATGATTTGTTTTTTAAGAACAATATTCTTTCTAATTGAACCATCTAAATCAAACTCCATTAATTCTCTAAACATAAAAATTATTCAAGAATTTAGTATTTAAACTTATCCCAGATAGCTGTTTTCGTTAGGGACTGATGCTCTTGCAGACTTCAAGAAATTTTCCTCTACTTTCCTGTAAACTTCGATTGTTGATTTTGTAACACTTGGCTTTATTTTCTTTATGGCTTCCTCAAAATGGCTCTTCCTGACTTGCTTGACGTCAATTGATTCTCTTAATGCCAGCATTGCAGCCTCTCTCGCAAGGCCTTCAAGGTCAGCACCAGTATAGCCATCAGTTTTTTTTGCAATAGAATACAAGAGTTTATTTTTGTCTGAAAGTTCTTTGAATGGAATAAATCTCTTTTTCTTTATTTCATCTTCTTTAACTGGCTTATCAGAAACGAGATTCAAAGATAAACTATCCACCTTGATATTTTTGAATTCATCTTCCAATTCTTTGATTTCTTCTTTTGTTATTCCTATTGGCATTTTCCTTGTATGAATCTCCAAGACCTTTAATCTTCCGTCTTCATTAGGAGCATTAACTAAAAGTATTTTATCAAATCTTCCAGGCCTTAACAATCCAGGGTCAAGCATATCTGGCCGGTTTGTAGCTCCAATAACTAAAACATCTTTCAAATCTTCAAGCCCGTCCATTTCAGCAAGCATCTGATTTAAAACTCTTTCTGTGACTTTTGTTCCGGTCTCGATTCCTCTCTTTCCAGCCAAAGAATCAATCTCATCAAAGAATATGATGCAAGGAGCAACCTGCCTTGCCCTTTCAAAAACTTTTCTCATGCCCTCTTCTGATTTTCCAACCCACATGCTCAACAAAGAAGGCCCTTTGACCTGGATAAAATTGGCTTCTGATTCTTTTGCTACAGCTTTTGCTAAAAGAGTTTTTCCTGTTCCAGGAGGCCCGTAAAGCAAAATTCCCCTTGAAGGTCTTATTCCTAATCTTTCAAAACTTTCAGTGTGTTTTAAAGGCCATTCAACTGCTTCCTGAAGTTCTTGTTTTACATTATCTAATCCTCCAACATCGTCCCACCCGATATTGGGAGTCTCGACCAAAACTTCTCTCATTGCAGAAGGCCTGACAACTTTCAGGGCATCTAAGAAATCAGACTGATGGATTACTAGTTTTTCTAGTGTTTCTGGAGAAATCTGTTCTTCAGCATCCAGCTTCATCTCAGGCAAAAATCTTCTAAGAACATTCATGGCTGCCTCTTTAGCAAGCGCCTCAATATCAGCACCTACAAACCCATGAGTCAAGCTAGCTAAATCTTCTAATTTAACTCCTTTCAAAGGCATTCCTCTTGTATGAATTTTCAAAACCTGTAGTCTTCCTGCTCTATCAGGAACCCCCACTTCAATTTCTCTGTCAAATCTTCCAGGCCTTCTCAAAGCAGAATCAAGAGCATTAACTCTATTGGTCGCCCCAATAACAATAACTTTTCCCCTGGACTTCAAGCCATCCATCATAGTCAGCAACTGAGAAACAACTCTCCGTTCAACTTCTCCTTGAACATCTTCTCTCTTAGGAGCAACCGCGTCAATTTCGTCAATAAAAATAATTGCCGGAGCTGTTTTCTCTGCTTCTTCAAAAATATCTCTAATTTTCTTTTCAGATTCTCCGTAAAATTTGCTCATAATTTCTGGGCCATTCAAGAGAATAAAATTAGCATCTGTCTCATTTGCAACAGCTTTTGCCAAAAGTGTTTTTCCTGTTCCAGGCGGGCCGTGAAGCAAGACTCCTTTTGGAGGCTGTATTCCTAATTTCTCAAAAATCTCTGGGTGTTTCATAGGAAGCTCTACCATCTCTCTTATTTTCTTGACTTCATCGCTCAAACCTCCAATATCCTCGTAAGTAATCTCTGGAATTTTCTCTTCACTTATTTCAACTGCCTTTGGACTCAAAACAACCTCTGTATTTTCGCTGATAATACACGGCTGATTAGGATTTGTATTGACAACAACAAACCTTATCTGGGTTATTCCTCCCCCAAGGTTTGCAAATCCCATATTATTGAGCATGTCTCCAAACAGTCCTCCCATCTCTTCATCCATTCCCATCTCAGAAAATAAATCTCTTCTTCTTTGAACCCCGCCTAAAACAATAATATCCCCTTTCAGAACAGCTCTTCCCAAAAGGCCTCGCCTCAAACCATCAGAATCTGCCTGCACCATAATTCCTTTCTGCGCTGGTGCAATAACTATTTTTTTGGCTTCTTTGACTTCTGCTTTAGAGATTTCAACAAAATCTCCAATTCCGGTTTTCGCATTTCTCCTCAAGATACCGTCAATTCTTACTACTCCTTCCCCAACATCAGCAGGATATGCTCTATCAGCAATCGCAACTGTCTCTTTATTTCCTTTAATAATTATCACGTCTCCTCTTTTTATTCCTAAATCTCGCATCACTTCAGAGTCTATTCTAGCAATTCCTTTATAAGCATCGTCCTGCAACGCTTCAACGACTTTTAATCTTACTTTGGGTTGGACCATTATAATTCCTCCTGACAAACATTCGCATAACTAAAAGATCTCTCATATCCAAAAGATTTATCATCTTTATTATCTTTTTTGTGCAGTCTTTCTTTAACAACTCCTATTTGTGCTGAATTTTTACCTTTTTTAGAAAAATATTTTTGACTTAGAATTTCATTAGAATCCTTCTCCTTATTTGATAAAACTAACTCGCCCTTTCTCTCAGGACTATTCTCATCTTTATTAAAAGAGCTGTCAAATTTTTCTATAGTATACTCCTTACTCCCAATTTTTATTTTCTGCCCTTTCTTTAATCTTTTAGGTTTATTTACTTGGGTTTGATTTTGGTGCATTTTCTTTTCTCCACTGTTCGCTTTTTTTATTTATTATCTCACTAAAGTTCAAAGAAAGCCTCCCAGCCTCCTCAAAACACAATTTAACCATATCGTCCATCATTTTCTCCTGATCTCTCATAAAAGAGACTATTTCTTTTGGTATTGAAACAGCATAGCTGTTTCCAACAAGCCTCATTTTAACTCTGAAATCTCTATTTTTTAAATTTATAAACTTATTAAATTCCTGCTCATCAACAGGATGAATTATTTTTCCGTGGCATTTTTCGCACATCATAGCCCTCATAATAAAACCATTTTTAGAAACTTCTGCTTTTTTCATTTTTATTCCGCAATTCTTGCAGATGATTGTGTTATCAAATATGTCTGTCATTTTATCTTATTAGATAAGTGTGTTCGTAAGAATCTCTATGATATCTTTCCATAACACTCTCATTAGTTTGTTGAAAATTAGCAATATCTATTGAAGTTGCATTAGGTTTACCTATTGTCTCAATCTGGTGTTCATACCCTCCATCTACTTTTCTACGAGTTGTTATTATTATTTTAGGTCCTTCTTCTTTTCCAGAAACTTTTTGTTGTAATCTTGATGTCATTGTTGTAAATATGATGGCCGCACCTTGCGATGCAGCCAGCAGGGTTGAAAAGAGGTTATACAGAAATGTATACACCTGTGTGTATACCAAAAATATATACTATTTAAATCTTTCGAATCTCATGCTTTGGTGAAACCATATAAAAAAGGGTGACTTACCACTTTCAACAAAAAGGAGG
>CAZFNY010000009.1:0-11200 GCA_964520275.1 Candidatus Woesearchaeota archaeon
GTGATTTTTAGTATTTAGAAGCCCCACAGCTTGCTGTGATTGGGAGCTTCACTTATGATAAAACTTAAAAAGATTTGTTTTGAAAGATAGTTATGACCGGAGAATTAACTATCGCCCAGGCCATGGATTTAGCTGTTAAAAAACACAATGAGGGCAATTTAAGTGAAGCAGAACTTATATAACAGAAAATTTTAGAAAAATCTCCTAATAATTCTGATGCATTGCATCTTCTAGGATTAGTAGCACATCAACTTGGGAGGCATGAAGAAGCTACTGTGAAAATTGAGGAAGCTATCCGATTAAATCCAAATGTTGCAGTTTATTATGGCAATTTGGGGATGGTTTATGATTCTTTGGAGAGAGAAGAAGAATCTACTTTAAGTTTTAAAAAAGCATTGTCTCTTGACCCTAATTATGGCAGTGCTAAACTTGCGCATTATAATCTGGTGGTTTATTATAGAGACAGGGGGGAGTTTGATGAATCCCTTGAACATTACAACAAAGCCATAGAATTGGATAATGGCTTTTATGATGCTTACTGGAATAGAGGTTTGCTTTTACTTATTCTAAGAAGGTTTGAAGAAGGGTTGGAGGATTATGAATACAGATTTAAGAAAAAAACTCCTACTGATCCAAGAGTTTTTGGTAAGCCCAAATGGCAGGGAGACAATCTTAATGGAAAAAAAATATTGGTAGCTAGTGAGCAGGGTTTTGGAGATAGTATACAGTTCATAAGATTTTTACCTAAAATAAAAGAAAAAGGAGGATATGTTATTTTGGAATGCAGAAAAGAATTAAGAAGATTGTACAGACGCTTGGAAGGTGTTGACGAATTAGTGGAGAAGGAAAAAAATGCTATCCCTCATGGGGTTTTTGATTTTTATATACATCTTTTAAGTTTGCCTCTTGTTTTTAAGACAATTTTGGAGGATATTCCTAAAAAAATTCCTTATATCACTCCAGAATGGGATTTATTGCCTGAAGTTGCTTCGAAACTAAAAACCGAAAAGTTTAAAGTAGGCCTGAATTGGGCTGGAAACCCTAATTTTCCCTATGATAAAGATAGATCTATGAGCTTTGGGAAGTTGAAACCTTTACTGGAGATATCTGGAATTGAATTTTTTTCTTTGTAATTAGGAGAAGCTTCAAAGCAGTTAGGAGATTCTAGAGTTAAAGACATGGGCGAAGATATAAATGATTTTTACGATACTGCAGCAATAATTAATAATCTTGATTTAATTATCTCTACAGATACTTCTATTCCACATTTAGCAGGAGCTCTGGGAAAACCTGTTTGGACTTTACTTTCTTATGTTCCTGATTGGAGATGGCTATTAGATAGAGAGGATAGTTTGTGGTATCCAACAATGAGACTTTTTAGACAAAAAAAGAAAGGAGATTGGGAAGGAGTTATTCAAGAAATTAGCAGAGAGTTGAGAAAGTTAGTTTAGATTTTAAACATCTTTTTTTTGCCTAATTTTTTTGCAAGTTTCATGAGCTGTTTCTGGCTTATGCCCTGAGACATGTCCAAATCTGTCTGGGATTTTATTAAGTCATTGAGGACATCATACTGCTTTAGAAGGGATTTTATCTCTGAATTATGAACTCCTGCTCCTTTTGCTATTCTGGCTATTCGCGAAGTCTGTTTTTTTAATAGCTCTGGATTTTCTTTTTCGTCTGGAGTCATGGATTTGAGAATATGCTCCCATTTTGCAACTTTTATCTGCTGGTTTTCCATCATACCCTCTGGAATTTTTGCACTTCCAAGTCCGGGAATCATTGATTTTATTTTTTCAAATCCTCCCATAGAATTCATAGATTTTACCTGCTCAACAACATCTTCTAATGATAATTTACCTTCTTCTATCTTTTTCTGGATTTTCTCCTGCTTGTCTGAATCTGTCACTGATCTGATTTTTTCAATCAGGGCTTCAAGGTCTCCCATGCCCAAAAGGCGGGATAAAAATGACTCTGGGTTAAATTCTTCAAGGTCATTTATTTTTTCTCCTGTTGTTATAAAATAAACAGGAGCCTTTGTTTCTGCGCAGGCTGTCAGCGCTCCTCCTGCTTTTGCAGTAGAATCCATCCTTGTTATTATCACGCCAGAGATGTTTATTGCTTCCTGGAATTCTTTGGATTGTTTTTTTGCTGCCTGGCCAATATCTGCGGGCATTACTAATATTGAGCTTGTTGGCTTGAGCTTTTCGCTAATGGTTTTTATTTCTTTAATCAAGTCTTTATCAAGAGTGTGGCGGCCTGCTGTGTCAATTAAAATCAAATCATAATTTTTCAACTCTTTTTCAAATTTTTTCCATATTTTTAGGGGATCTTTTTCATCAAAATCTACAAAAGCTTTTAGGTTGTTTTTGTCTGCAAGCTGTTTTAATTGCTCTGGAGCTGCTGGCCTGTGGACATCTAGTCCAATTAAAGCTACTTTGCTTCCTCTTTTTGAGAAGTAGTTTCCTATTTTAGCAATTGTTGTTGTTTTTCCTGCTCCATACAATCCGAGAAAGATTATCCTGTTCTGGCCTTTTTCCAGCTTTAATGGTTTGTGTTCTCCAAGAATTTTTGTGAGTTCATCGTAGAGAATTTTTATTATATGCTCTTTTTTTTCAATCTCTTTTATTCTTTCATCAAATGCTTCTTTTCTTATTTTATCGCTCAGCTCTTTGACAAGAGAGATATTAACATCTGCCTCTATCAAAGCTCTCTGCAAATCCCGGATTATGGAATCAACAAGATTTTTGTCGAGAAATATGGCATTGGCTATCTTGTTTGTTGTTTTTCTCAGCATTTCTCCTAGTTTCTCTAGCATAAAAGAACCAGTATTCTAATGGTTAATAAATTTTGGGTTTTTGAGAAGAAAGGTTTTTTACAGCCCCAATTCGGTGACAAACTTCTTTTTGCTGAAAGGCGTTATGGATTTGTATTCTTGGCCTGTGCCGAGATATAAAATCGGCTTCCTTGTTATGTAGCCTACTGACAAAGCTGTGCCGCCTTTTTCATCAACATCTGCTTTGGCCAGAATTATTCCGTCAATCCCTATTGCTTCATCAAAGCTTCTTACTTGCTCTACTGCATCATTTCCTGTTATTGACTCTCCAACAAAGAGCTTCAAATCTGGCTTGCAGACTCTGGAGATTTTTTCAATTTCCTTGAGAAGGTTTTTTTCTGTGTGCATTCTTCCTGCTGTGTCTAT
The DNA here is from genome assembly GCA_964520275.1 of Candidatus Woesearchaeota archaeon. Classification (GTDB taxonomy): domain Archaea; phylum Nanobdellota; class Nanobdellia; order Pacearchaeales; family GW2011-AR1; genus CAZFNY01. Next base: position 3,200 of record CAZFNY010000009.1, read on the forward strand.
GAGAACAACATCAGTATGATTTTTTTGTGCGTATTTTACTGCATCAAATCCAACAGAAGCAGGATCAGAGCCATAGTCATGAGCTATAACCTTTATTCCTAGCTTATCTCCGTGTTTTTTTATTTGTTCTATTGAGGCTGCCCTGAAAGTGTCTGCTCCTGCGAGCACGCAGGAGAGACCTATATTCTTGAGATGGTTAGCTATTTTTGCGATTGTTGTTGTTTTCCCAGAGCCATTTATCCCACAGAACAATATGATAAAAGGAGATTCTTTTTTATCTGCAATTTTTTCTTCTATTGTAAAAGGCTCAATTAGAATTTTCTCAATTATTTCTCTGAGTGAATCTTTTATCTCAGATTCTAACTCTTTTTTCAGGATTTCTTTTCCGATTATTTTTCTTTCTAACTCTGTTATTATTTTTTCAGCAACTTCAATAGCAACATTGTTTTCCAACAGAAGCATTTTCAGCTCCTCAGAATAAGATTCAAAATCTTTTTCAGAAATCTTTATTTTTGAGATTAAGACTTTTGAGAATATTCTTTTGAAAAAGCTTTTTTCTTCTGTTATTTCCTCTTCTTCTGGCTCTAGACTTGGTTTAATTTCTTCTTTAATTTTTGCTGGCTCTTTTATCTCTTCTTTAATTTCTTCAGGCATCTCAACTTTTTCATAGACACGCCTACCATCTCCCAAATCTTTGCAGATAATAATCGGTTTTATTTCTTCATGTTTTTTTGCTTCTTTTTCTTCAAACTTTTCTTCAAGCTTTTTTATTTTTTCTAAATCAGGTTCGTATTTTTCAAGCCCAGCATTATACTCCAGGGGCATTTCTATTTCTTTTGGCTCTTGGGATTTTTCTGTTTGTGCTTCTTGAGTTTTCTTTTTTTCTTTACTTCGACCAAGCTTGGGCAAAGTTTTGGTTTCTTCTTTGGGCTTTTTGGTTTCTTTTTTGGATTTTTTGGTTTTTTTTGGCTTTGGCTCTTCAGAAACGTCAATTTCTTCTATTTCTCCTGCTTTTTCTGTAGCTTCTGCTTTTTCAGAGAACTTCTTTGCCCAGGATTTGAGTTTTTCTTTGAGTTTTCCAAACATAGTTTTGTGATGGTTATAAGATTTATAATATTATTGTTTAACTTATTTTGAAGCTATTAGAAAGTTTATAAATCTAATTGAGTATTTTTATATATGAAAAAGTTGATTCTTTTAATAGTATCTTTGCTTTTTTTTCAATTTGTTAGTGCTAGTCATATTTATGGAGACATTTATCTTGACAGCAATGGGGATGCGAGTTTTAATGTAATTACAGATATAAATCCAGGAATAAACGGGCTTGTTTTCCAGGATGGAAAATTGACTGGAAAAACCTCTGAACTGACGAACAAGAACAAAGAGATTTGGCAGTTTGACACGCATCTTGGAAGCTATGAAAGCATACTATTGGATATTCATCTCCCTAAAAATCTGAAATCAATCAAGTCAATAGAGGGTGTTGAAAGTGCAATTAACTTTGATGAAAAAATCATAAGCCTGATTGATAGCAATAAAGCGCTTGATTTTAATGTAGAGTATGTGCTTAAAGATTCAACAAGTTTGGATTGGATTTATTTTTCTGTTTTTTTACTGTTCTTTTTAGGGGTTGTTTATCTTGTTTTTCTTTATGCCAGAAAGAGAAAAAGATTTGATTCTATTTTTCCCTTGCTTAATGCCAATGAAGAGAAGATATTAAAGATGCTGATGGACAAGCCAATGAGGCAGAAAGAGTGCAGGGAAAAATTAGGGTTTCCTAAAGCGAGTTTTACAAGATATCTTTTGAACCTTGAAAAAAAGAAACTTTTGATTAGAGAAGGAGAGGGAAAAAACAAGGTTTTAAGGGTCAAATAAAGTTCCATTTGGTTCCATCTACAATTATATATAAGTTTTTTCTGTCATTTCTTTAACTTGCAATTAAACTGCGGGAGGTTAAATAAAGCATATAAACAAACATGAAAAAAATGAAAAAACAAAAGTCAAAAATTAGTTTAGCTTTTGCATCAATGGTATTAGTGTTTTTAATAGTCGGACTAGCATTTGCTAATCAGAGTGAGCCTTCTGGCAAAGTGCTTGGAGGCACAGATGAACACGGATGTATACCTACTGCTAATTATGTCTGGAGCGAAACTGAGCAAAAGTGTGTAGTAGGAGGGCATTCTGAAGAGATTCCGCCTATTGTGATGCCTACAGTTAGTATATTATACATTTATACAGATGACCAAAGCACTACTAGCGGAACAGCCACCTATAAAGTGGTTATCAATGACCCGCACAAAATTTCTGATTGCGGAGATGGAGAACCTGAATCAGATATTGAGGTTGCGTGCTCGCTTCAATCTTATAAATATAAATTAGAGTTTAAAGCACAAGAGGGCATTTCTGGAACATTTGACCAGAATGAATTTCATCTTGGAGCTGGCCAGTCAAAAGTTGTGACACTTACTGTAACAGCAGAGAAAGAAGGAACTTACAAATTCTCTGTTTTGGCAAAAAGTGATTTTGAGGCCAGGGCTTATGGGATAATAGTTTATCTTAAACATCCAGAAAATCCTGAAGATACTTCTCTTTTTGTTGGAAAAGGCTTTTTGATAAATAGTGAAGAATCAAAAGGCTTGCTTGCAGATTTTACTATCTTGAATAAAGATAATGTTTTATCTGGAAAAGCAACAATAAATAAAGAGACTTATAAGATAAAAGGAAGTCTTTTAGTCAGTGATGCTATTGAAGTTTTGAAAACCAATTTAAAGTTTGATTTAATATCTTTGAAATCAGGAGAGGTTGTTGGAAGTTTTTCAGGAGCCATAAAGAATTTTGGAAGCTTTAAGCTCATGAAAGGAGAGCTTAGTGATTTTAATGGAGAAAACTGGGTTTTAACAGCCACTTCAAAAGAGAAAACTGAGATAAGAGAAACAGATACAGAAGGAGATACAGAGCCGATATCAGTTAGAATAGATGATTTTGTCAGTGTAGAGGGAAAATCAACAACAAGACAGGCTGTTTATTCTGGAAGTACTGCTGGAAGTGCTGAAACAAGCGATACTACTGGAGTTACTGAGACTAATGGGTTTCTTATAAAGCCAGTAAGCATAGAATCAAAAAAAATCTTATGGATTATTCCAACAGGCTCAAAAGTTGTTAATGTAGAAATCATTAAAGGAGATAAAGTTGTCAAAAAAACAATCTCTGAAAATGGCGAAACAAGTGTTGAAGGCTACAAAATTTCAGTTGGAGCTCTTGATGACGAAGAAAACATTGGGATTAAAGTAACAAAGGACTAAAATCATTAATTTTTTATTTTATTTTATTTTTATGAAGGTTTTTAAATTATGCAATCTTTTTAAGAGCATGGCAAAAGAGGTCTACAAAATATATCTATTCAGACATGGGAGGACTAATTATAATGAGCGGGGAATCTTTACTGGATGGAAAGACGCCAAACTGACTTCAAGGGGAAAACGAGACGCAGAAAAGGTTGCAAAACTTTTGAAGAATAAAAAATTCCAGGCTGCTTTTCAGACACAACTTTCTAGGTCAAAAGACACTTTGAAGTATGTTTTAAGGTATCATCCTGAATGTAGGAAAATTATTGAAGATAATAGGATGATTGAAAGAGGCTATGGAATTCTTGAAGGAACTAGCCATGAGGATTTTATTAAACAAGTCGGGAAAAAACTTTTTAATCTGGAAGAATATGGGGATGCTATTGAAAATTTGACTCCGGGACTGAGAAAAAAAATTGAAAAATCTTTAGGCGAAGAGGAATACAAGGCAATTCACCGAGGCTATAATGTTGCTGTGCCAAAAGGAGAGAGTTTTGCAGATGTTGAAAAAAGAGTTACGAGTTTTATCAAATTCTTGAAGAAATTTGTAAAAAAGAATAAGGTAAATGTGGCATTATCCAGCCATGGAAATTCTGTAAGGCTTTTTAGAAAGATTATTGAGCGAGCTTCTAGAGATGAAGCAGTGAAATGGGTTATCCCTTATGACAAGGTTTTTGAGTATAAGATTAAAGGATAATTCTATCATCTAAATTTTTATAAATAAAACATACCTTAAATAAGGAATGGGGAGAAAAGCCAAATGAAATCAAATCAAAAATTTTCAATCATCCCCCTTCTGGGGGAAGTCAAATGAAAGGGATATTGGTTATCATTGATGGGATGGGGGATCTTCCACATGCACAGCTTCAGGGGAAAACTCCTTTGGAAGCTGCAGATATTCCTAATATGAATTTTTTAGCCACAAGAGGGGAAATGGGGCTTCTTTATCCAGTCAGGCCAGGATTTATTCCTGAATCTGATGAGGCATTGGCTTCGCTTTTTGGAAACAACCTTAATTTTGGAATAAGAGGGCAGCTAGAAGCTCTTGGTTCAGAAATAAAACTTTCAAGAGGAGATTTGGCTTTGAGGGCAAATTTTGCTACTATTGACTCTATCAAAGATGGAAATATTTTGGATAGAAGAAGCGGGAGAACTCTTACAACAAAAGAAGCAGAGATTCTTGCCAGAGACCTTAACAATAGGGTGAAGATTTCCTGCAATTTTCTGTTCAAGCCGACAATTCAACATAAAGGAGTTTTGGTTTTTAAAGGAGGTTTTTCAGAAAATGTTCTTGGAAATGATGCGACTTATGTCCAGGGCAAGTCACAGAGCATCACAAAAGCAAGGCTCTGCAGGCCAATGGACGAAGAAGACAATTCTCAATATACTGCAAACATGCTGAATGATTTTATAAGGAGAAGCCATGAGCTCTTGAGCATTCATCCTATCAACGAGAGTAGAGAGAGAAGGGGTTTATTGCCTGCAAATTATATTCTTTTGAGAAGTCCTGGGATTGACACGCCCAAATTAAAACAATATCCTAATTGGTTTTCTTTTTCTTATACTCCTCTTGAAAAAGGGTTTTCTACAGCTAGTGGGATGAAGCTTTTTTCTTTTGATTATCCTGAGATGAAGAGCTTAGACTCGTATTCTAATTTATGGGATGGATTAAGGATTGCGTGCAAAGAAGCTGCGAAAACAATAGAGAAGAATCATAAAAAGTTTGATTATGCTTATATTCATATCAGTGAGCCAGATTTTGCAGGTCATGACAATAAACCTATTGAAAAAAAGCAGATGATAGAGCATATTGATAGCACTCTTTTCCATTTTTTGAAGAATTTTGCCCCACAGAGAAATATCTTTATTGCTGTGTCTTCAAACAATTCAACTCCGTGCAAGTTTAAAGGTCATTCTAGCGACCCTGTACCTTTTTTTGTTTATAATGGAAGCATACCCAGAGAAAAGAATTTCTCTGAAAAAGAGGCAGCTAAAGGAGCATTGGGTAAAGTTGTTGGAAAGGATTTTTTGGGAGTGATTGGGTTTTTGAAGTGAATTCCACAATAATAATCATTAAAAACTAAAGCTATTTCTCTTTTTTATGATAACTTATAATGATATTTATGAAGCAGCTGAAAACAACCCTCTTGTTTTTTTCGATTTTCCTCTAAGCGTGGAACGGCGATCTCTAATTGCCTCTGAGGAAATTGCATTGCTGCTTCAGGAGAAAAAATGATAACTTACAATGACATTTACGAAGCAGCACGGAAAGAGAGATATTCTGACCAATTGCAGAATCTGCCAAAGAATTTTATTGATGAGGTTGCTGATTATCTGAAGGATAAGAAAGAGATTTCTGCAAAGCAGGATTCTGATTTTTCTGATGTTATTTTGAAAACTAAGAAACAACTGGAGAATGCAATAACTCTATTTAAGGAACTTATGTTGAGAAGACGGAAGAAGATTCTTAATCTTGTTTTAATTGCTGCAGAGACTGGGATTTCTAAGCAGGATTTTGAGAATATGCTTGCTTTTGAAAAAGAGCTTTTTGAGGAGTTTATGAAGTGTGTTGATATTTCTGACCATAAACTTGACAGATCCTTGAATGGAGCAGAGGCAATAAAGAAGAATAACCTGATTGTTTTCAAAGAACATGTTGAAGAGTTTTTGGATTTAGAAGGAGAAAAAATGGGGCCGTTTGAAAAAGGCCAGATTGCAAATATTCCAAATGAAATCGCAAAGATCCTTGTTGATGACAAGAAGGCAGAGTTTGTAGAATAGAATTTTAAGGTTTTATTTTGATGAGCGACTTAATAAAAGGCAGAGTCGAGATTGTTATCAAAAGAATTCCGATTATTCCCATCACTCCGCCATAAAGGAATTTTTCCTGATTTAGAAAGTAAAGGGCTATCAGCAATAGCGCAGAGCCGAATATGGAAGAAATAATTCTGAAGTAAGAGCCTTTTTTTCCCTGTATCATAATCAACTCAGGGAAAGGGGATATTTAAGAGTTTTGAATTGAGATTATTTGTAAATTAATTTTTGGATAAAAAGAATAAACCAGAGAGTTCCGGTTATAAACCCAATTATTGTTGAAAAGGTTAATCTGAGAGTGTAATAAATGACTGTCAGGATATACATTCCTAAGAAGGTTATTAATTATGTCTGGATATTTATGTATGCCTTTTTATTTTTAAATCCCTGATAAATTTGAGGAATCAAAGCATAATTAAACGCAATCATTACTACAGATACTATCCAATCTTGCCAAGCCATTTTATTTTCTTTTTTCTTCGGGAAAAGCCTGTGGAGGGAATTGAACCCCCGACCCCCGGTTTTTTTGATTCTTATCTAACAATCTTACAAAACCGATGCTCTAAACCGCTGAGCTACACAGGCTCACTTCATTCTCCTCTTGCTACAATGAAAATCTCCTTTGAGTTGGAAATCTCATAGAGCTTACAAGTTCACTCAATGTCGTCCAAGCGTGGTCAACATAGAGCTAATGAGGCATAATTTACTTAGAATTAAACAATTTAAAAGATTTGTCATTTCTCTTTTTCTGTTTTTTCTTCAAATTGTTTTTCAACTTTTATAATTCTGATTTCGCAGAGTGAAAGAGGGTAAATCTTCTTGAGTTTCAGACTAAGGGTTTTCTGAAGCTGATTCTTTAGGATTTCCTTGAAAATAACATCTGTGGTTTTTTCTTTTAGGTATTCTATGAGTTCTTCTTTTGCCTTGTTTCTAAGGGCCCTTCTCACTGCTCTTGAAACTTTTCTTCGTGTCACTAAAAATGGCTTGATTCTAATCTGTGCATCTTTGCAGTTTGTTGAAAAAGAGTCTTCAACCCAGTTTGTCCCTTTTCTGACCATTTTTTTCAAGAAGTAAGGCATTAAGGAAATTTCAACTGGAACAGCTGTAATATTTCCTTCTTTTAGAACTATTCTTGAAATAAGAAGTGAATTTTTTCCCCGCAAAAATCTGGTTAAATCATATTTAACATATCTTCCTTCGAGCTCTTTTTGGTCATATGCATAAAGCTGAGTTTCTTTGTTTAGCATTGGGATTTCGATATCAAAAAACTTTTTTTTCTTTTTTGCAATTGCCATGTTATTCTTGCACCTGTTTCCCTGACCTTATTCCTTTTTTTTGGTATTTAGATTTTCCGCATTTTGTGCAGGTGTACATTATGTTTGTTTTTTTAGTTGTTTTGGATTTTCTTTTGAATTTTGAGACTGCTGGTTTAGAGCCCCATCTTCCTTTATTGCCTATTCCTACTCCAAGGCCTCTTTGCTTAGCTCGAGAAATGCTCCCTCTTGTGAGAGTTCCCCTTTTACCTCCTGTACCTACTAATTTTATTTTCTGCTCGGTTTTTGCCTTACAATACGGGCAGTATCGATTTGTTTTTTTTGGAATTTTCATCTTATTATTTCTAATGAAAATTAAAGAAAGAGTAGGTTTTTAAAGCTGATGGTGGAAATAATCATTTAATTTGCGCTTAAATTTTTGGCTTTCTTTTTGGCTTTTTAATCTTTTTTAGTTTAGGAAGATTTTCTATTTTCCTGAGGGTTTTCCTTTTTTCTTTTTCAAGAATAAGAAATATCACTATCACTGCCAGAATATTTATTATTGAGATGCTTATCGACACAACATCTTT
>CAZFNY010000010.1:0-10644 GCA_964520275.1 Candidatus Woesearchaeota archaeon
GCCCATACATATGATGAATATGACTCAGTTTATTTGAATGTAGGAAATATCCTATATTCACAAAAATGTATTGGTCCTACGAATCGTGCAAGAGAATTATTAAGCCCAAAAAAAATATTATATCTTAAAAAAAGTCCTATTTCACTCCCACCTCTTTAAAGCAGTTTTTAATTCTTCATGAGTTTTTGCATATTCTTTAAGGGTTTTGTGCTTCATGACAGCTTCGACAGCCTGCCTCATTGCTTTTGCTCCAGCACTTGTTCCCTTCGGATGGCCGTGTATTCCTCCTCCTGCCTGAATCACTAAATCATTTCCAAGATGTTTCATAAGAAAAGGGACATGGCCTGGATGAAGTCCTCCTGAAGAGACAGGAAGAACAGGCTTTATTTTTTCCCATCTCTGCGAGAGTCTCTCTCTTGTTGCTTTGACTTGTTTCATTGAGATTTCCTCCGCTAAACATTCTATATCTTTAATATCTCCTTCTAATTTTCCAATTCCTGTTCCAATATGTATCTGGTCAACTCCAATTAATCTGGCAAAATCTGCAATCACCATCATGCTTATTCCTTGATTGGGATTCCTATCAAAAGCTGCGTGCATGGCCCTGTGCGCGTGTATGGCCATTTTAAAACCTGCCTCTCTTAATGTCTGAACAGCTCCCCAGCCTTCTGTGATTATATCTACCATAATGTATTTTCCTCCTAAATCTTCAACAGTTTGTGCTCTTTTTATCATTTCCTTTGTTTCCGCAGTAACATTGACAAGATATGCTTTTTTCTCCCCTGTTTCTTCTTCTGCTTTATGGGCCTTTTCCAGGGTTCTTGCAATCCTCTCTTCAAAAACATTAAATTTCTGCGATGCAAGATTCTCATCATCCTTGACTATGTCACACCCTCCTATCCAGGATTCATATGCAGACTGCGCATGATGTTTTGTATTTAATCCAAGTTTTGGCTTGATAATTGTTCCGACTAATGGTCTCTTCTGGATTTTCATAATTTTCCTTATACCATTTATTCCATATTTTGGACCAGAAAAACTATTAATCATCTTTTTTGGAAAACTTATGTCTTCTAATCTAATTGTCTTTACAGCTTTCATTCCTAAAATATTTCCAGCAATACTTGAAAGAATATTAGGCACATTGTTGGATTCAAAAAGCTCTTGAGGATAAGCAATTTTTATAAAATCGCCTTTGATTGAAAAAACTCTGGCCTTGAGTTTTTCAACATATTTTTGGCCAGGAACTTCTGTCCAGGTTCCCACACTGCTTTCTAAAGCAACAGTGTTTGCTGCTTCCTGCATAGAAACCCTGTTTGGCTTTATCTTTAACAAGCAAATAAGGTCTCCTCTAGGTTTATATTTCAAATCTACAAAATCTAACTTTTTCATTTCTTCTTTTTCTTTTTTGCTTTTTTACATCCACAACTCTTGCACATTTTTACCTCCTTAATCATTTATTTTTTTAACAATTTGGATTTTTAACTCTTGGATATTATTGTCAGCAATATGTTAAATATAATCTCTGGACCAATTTCTTGTATGAATGTCTTAATTAACTCTTTTCCTTTTCCACTCTTGATATCTTTTATCCTCCAAGAGGGCAATGATTTATTACTTCCTCTCTCTTCATCTTTCCATCCACATCTATAAAATAATTCATCAATTTTCTCTTTAGGCAATGCTTCAATCTTATTAATAATTTCTTTCTCTTTCATTTTTCACCAACCTTCTTAACTGCAACCCCTTCTTTTTTGTCTTCTATCAAATATCCCTTCTTATTAATCTTCTCCCTGATTTCATCTGCTTTTTTCCAATTCTTAGAATTCCTGGCAATTTCTCTTTCTTCAACAAGCTTTTTTACTTCATCTGGAATCTTGATTTTCTCTTTCTTTAAGAGTTCAAGCCCTAAAACATTATCAATCTTTTTTATTGTTTCCAGTTTTCCTTCTGCTTTTTCATCCCTTACTAATTTCCACAAGACCTGCAGGCCTTCAGGAATATTAAGGTCATCATTTATGGCTTCTTCAAAATACCTGAGATAATTTTCATTTATTTTTTTATCATCCTTGATTTCAGAGATTATATTTTTGAGCCTTTGGAGAGAATTTTGAGCTGACTCTAATTTCTTTAATGTGAAATCCAGGGGCTTCCTATAATGTGTTGTAAGGCAGAAATACCTGTATTCTAAAGGAGCAAAGCCTTCTTCTTCTAATTGCGAAACAGTGTAAAGTCCTCCTTTGCTCTTGCTTACTTTTTCCCCTTTAAACAACAGCCACGCTCCGTGCATCCAGTACTTGACCCACGGCTTTTTTCTAAAAACTGCTTCACTCTGCGCTATCTCATTTGTATGATGCACCTGAATATGCTCCTGGCCTCCTGTATGAATGTCAAACTGCTTTCCAAGATATTTAGAAGACATGGCCGAACATTCAATGTGCCATCCAGGAAAGCCTACTCCCCACGGGCTTTGCCACTCCTGCTGTCTGAATCCAGGATTCTTAGAAAATTTCCAGAGTGCAAAATCAGTCTTGTTCTTTTTTTCTCCAATATCAATTCTTTTTCCTGCCTGCAGCTCTTTAATGTTTAATCTAGCAAGTTTTCCATAATCCTTAAACTTAGAAGTGTCAAAATAAATTCCATCGCTTGTCTTGTAAGTAAATCCTTTTTCTTCAAGTTTTTTTATTATCTCAATCTGCTCTTTAATATGCTCTGTTGCCTTTGGCCAGAAGTCAGGATAAAGTATGTTCAGTTTGTTAAAATCATCTCTGAATATTTCAAGATAATAATTGGCAATTTCCCTTGCATTTTTTCCTTCTCTTGTTGCTGCCTTTTCCATCTTGTCTTCGCCAGTGTCAGCATCAGAAGTCAAATGTCCGACATCAGTCACATTCATGACATGCTTGACTTTGTAGCCATTGAAAATAAGGACCCTTTTCAGCAAATCCCAGGAAATATAGCTCCTAAGATTTCCGATATGCTGATACCAATAAACAGTCGGCCCGCAGGAATAAATTCCCACTTCTCCTTTTTTAATCGGCTTGAATATCTCTTTCTTTCTTGTTAAAGTATTATATAGTTTAAGGGGCATGGATAAATAATCACAATTCAAGTTTATTAAATTTGTTATTAGAACTAGGTAATTTCTATCTTAAAGAATGTTCCGCCGACAGCCGTGCCATCTTTCATTTTAACATCTACAAGTATTTTTTGGGAGCATCTAATTGCAGTTTTTGGAACATCAAAAGCAATCCTTGCATATAGATTTGAACTTTCATATTCATCAAAATCATAAGCAGTTCCTGGAGCTTGCCTCATCATTGCTTTGAACCCCGCTTCATTAACAGCATTATTAGATACACAATCTCCTTGTTCGCTTCCTAAACTTAATGTATATTTCATAGCATCTCTTGATGTAACACTTCCTCCTTCAGGAAGCTGAGCCCCAATAGCTATTCCAAAATCATCAGAACCCCTCTTAATTTTAGCTTTTCTATCAGCCCCTAATTTTACAACAACATTTGCATTCCTATCACTGAATAAATTATTTATCTCTCCCATAACTTTATCATTGATAAGGTCAACACTATCTGTTGAGCCAGTAAATACCTTGCTGATAAGAACTAATCCTAATCCTAAAACAGCCATAAGCAGCACTATAGTAACTAGGGTTCCTACACCCATATCCATTGCCGCATTTTTATTTTCCATCTTATTGTACAGGGAATCCAGTGCTTAAATTCTCGTTGTAAAGCAAGGAAACAACAATTGTAATAATCAGAACAATGACCCCAATTACAATTCCTATTGTGCTTAATTTTTTTCCTTTTTTAGCAAGAGGGGTATTTTGTTTTTTACCCAGCACATTTCCAATTATTCCAAAGATTAAACCAGCAAGAGGGGTAAAAAAAGCCAAGACTATGCTTATTATTCCAAAGACATAGCTCATATCACCTGTATCCTCTTTTTTATCTGCCATAACTTATTCAATCTTTTTTCTTTTATAAATCTTTTGTCAAATCGTTTTTAATAAGAATATGGAGCCCCGGGGAGTCGAACCCCGGACATCATGGTCTCTGAACTTCTTACTTTCTCTTTGAAGGAAGGTAGTGCGGCAGGAAACCTTGATTTCCTTCGCTCTTCAGCCATGCGCTCTCCCGCTGAGCTAGGGCTCCAGAAATAATTATCAAAAAGAGCTTTTAAATCTTTAGAAATTTTAACTTAAAATTACTTACTTGACAAACTCAACATTCTCTTTATTCTTGAATTTTTCATCTCCGGTCAAGAAAATCATGTTAAGCATCTTAGCTATAGAGTAACCCAAGCAGTCTATATAAGATAATTTTTCTTTTTTATTCTCAAACTTGAAGTTGCCTGCTTCTATTGCCATATCTCTCTGTATGATATTTATTAGCCTAAAATCCAGTTTTTTTATTAAATAATCAGCAGTTTTCTTATCATAATTTCTCAATAAAAAATAATAAAATTCAGCTATGTTCAGTGTGCTTGTATTTATCACTTCAGTTTGATATTTTTCATAATTTTCATTTTCAAGAATCATCTCAGATAGAGCATATGTGTCAAAAAAGTAGTTCATTCATCCTCCGGCCACAATTCTCTGTCTATCTCATCTAAAGCTTTTTGAACATTTACCTTTTTTAGCCTCATTTTTCCCCCAAGCTTCATAAGATCCCCTACAGTCATCCTGTCTTTTGGCTCTATAGTTAATTCTAATTGTGAACCTTCTTTTAAATTTTTATTTGCAACTATCTCTGAAGGAATTATCACTCCAAAAGAGTTTCCCCATTTTCTTAAAACAGCTGTTGTTTTTTCCATAAGTTATACATGTATAATTAATATATAAACTTTTCTATATAAATAAAGAAATATAATCGCCAGTTCTTTTCCAATCAAAGAGGAATATGCTTAGAGTAAATAATCAGGTCTTTATTTATTCCTCATCTCTCACTATAAATCGATATTTATTTTCTAGAAGGTAAATTGCTTACTCGCTTTCCTTTAAAAAATTTTTGTAAGTTGGGAATAGGCCTTCTTTACCTCGGCCAAGCCTGGACGAGGTTGAAGGTTGTAAGTTGGGAATAGGCCTTCTTCTGTTGTTCGCCGTAGGCGGACAAGTTAGAGATTTCCAAACTCAAATGGAGAGTCTCTTCTTGTTCGCTGTATTCAGACCGAACATGTTAACATTTAACTAAGCGGCTTAAAAGCCTTGCACCAGTCAAGATGCTCGTTTCATCAAATCCTGCCTCTCAAAGTTCCGCGCATGCTTCACAACTCAAGACAGGCTGTGTCGTTTCTGTAACATTGCTCTACCTTTCGATAGCCGGGCTTTCCCCGATGACCTTTAATATGGTGGAAGGACCTTCCTCACGACGATAACCTTGCGGTTAGCGAAGTCCCGTAGGAGAATTCAATATTGATATTTTCAACATCTGCTCATTTAAGAGCTGAATTCCGAAGTTAACTACCCAACTTACAAGAAAAAGATGGAAGATAGGGTTTTTAAAAGTTTTTATTAGTGCAGTTTTGGGTTGAGGTTATCAAAAGAGGTTTGTCCATAGGGTTAGGGAATTAGAAGTTTTTACTGCACTAATAAAAACCTAAGTTGTCTATCCTCCTTTTATTTTCCATACTTATTTTAGATTTTTTTCCTTTATAAAGGGTAAGAAGTAAAAGTCCATATCTATCCTCTATACTCTTCTATATAAATCTTTAAATAAATGAAAAATGCCCTACTTTTATGCCAATTTACAAAGCAATAATCGAGAACAAGGAAATAGTTAAGATAATCTACGCGCTCATTATTGTGTTTATATGCTTCCTGATAACCCTCAAGGCGCACAGGCTTTTTCGGCTGAGCTTTCACAGCGGAATAAGGTATTTCAGAAACGCCTTCTTCTTTTATGGGCTTGGATTTGCAGCAAGATATTTTTTAAAATTTATAAGCGCTGATTATTTTTTGATAAATCCTCTATTTGAATTTTTCCTTGTGATGGCTGGTTTTTTCTTGCTGTACAGTTTATTATGGAAAAGAATTGACAGCCACAATCCAAGAAGTTCTTTGCTAAATAGAAGAATCGGTATTTTTTATCTTATGGCAATAATTATCATACTGCTTGATTACGTCTGGAATGTTCCTTATTTTATGTATTCTGCCCAGATTATTATCTTTTTATTTGCCTCAATTATAAGTTATTCCAATTATAAAAAAGACAATTACAAGAACAAATTTCTAAGGTTTTATTTTATCGCCATGGTATTAGGCCTTTTTGCCTGGATATTGAATGCACTCGCAGCAGTCTTTTTTAGCTGGAACCAGATGGTATTGATAAATATCTATCTGCTAAATGCTATTTTTTTCTTATTATTTTTATATGGGGTTGTCAAGGTAACAAAAACTTAAAATGGTCAAGAAACGGGAAAGGCTAGAAGTAATAAAGGATATTCTGAAGTCAATTAGAGAGAAGCGTAACATAAAACCAACTCGGTTGATTTATGCATCCAATCTTTCCCCCAAGATGTTCAAGGAATATGTTGATGAACTGACGGGAAAACAATTTTTGAAAGAAGAAATAGACAAGGATGGCAAAAAGACCTTTTCCCTGACTTCAAAAGGCCAGGAATTCTTAGAGCAATACCGAGTTATTGAAAATTTTATTGAAAATTTTATTGAGAATTTTGGATTATGAATCTCTTACCTAAACATAAAAATTTATCAAAAATTCTCTTCTGAATTTCTTTTTTCTTCTCTAGGCTTTTCTTCAAAAGGGATTGCAGCTGAAACCTTTATTTTCCTGCCCCTCACATCTTTGCCGTCCATTTCAGATATAGCTTTTTTGGCTGATTCTTTGTCTGCAAAAGTGACAAAACCAAATCCCTTTGATCTGCCAGAAAATTTGTTGACCACAACTGTGGATTCAATCACTTCTCCGCATTGAGAAAAAAGCTCTTTCAACTCTTGAAAATCAACACTGAATGGCAAATTTCCAACATACACCTTGAATTCATTTGCTTCCATGTCTTTCCTCCTTGCATTTATCTCGTTTCAAGATACTATAATTTTGAGAAAGAAGTTTTTAAGTTTTTTGGAAAACCTTAAAAGCCCAGATTTCTTATCCTACTTATGGCTAAAAGAGGCAGTAAAAAAAGTGGATTGAGAAGAATCTTCGAATTAATCTTTATCCTTGTGATAGTTTTTGCTGTCATAATCCTTATCTTTACAAGTTTGTATTTTTTGTTTAAAGAGTTAATAGGGGCAATTAGCGGCAATGTTGTCGCAGGCCAACATTATGTTGTCAGTGGCTTTGGTTGGGGAGTAATAACTATCTTAACAGGCCTTATGGCCTGGGGCGTTATTAAAAAACTGATAAAAAAGAAAATCTTCAAGATAGACTGGAAATAACTACCACAATAATTCTTAAAAACCATCAATAAATGAGTATAATATAGTAAGTTTGCACAACACTCTAAGAGATTTAGGATATCGCGAAGTGGAAAGAGCAGGAACAAGTAATAATTTTTCAGAGGTAGTTAAGGGTTATGAATTAAAAAGAAAAAATGGAGAAATCGAATCTTTTGCAACAATTCCAGAAACAGAAGTTGTTGCTTCAACATTATCCATGAATCTTCCTGGAAACTATCTAATCTATACAAAAAACGTTAAATAAAAAAATAAAAAATTAAAGAGATATTATCAGGGGGTTTTAGAATCTTCTTCCTCTGCCTCTATCTCTATTGCCGTCGCCAAAACTTCTTCTTGGTCTGTCCGGGTCCATTGGCTTTGCTTCATTAACCTTAAGGTTTCTTCCTTGCATGTCTTTGCCGTCCATTTCAGAGATAGCTTTTTTGGCATCTTCATCTGAACTGAAAGTAACAAAACCAAATCCTTTTGATCTGCCTGAGTACTTGTCTTTGATAACTGTAGCTTCTGCTATGTCACCAAAAGATGAGAATAGCTCTTTCAAAGCTCCATCATCAACACTAAAAGGCAAATTTCCTACGTAAACTTTCATTTTCTTTGTCCTCCTTACATCAATCTCTAACTCTTAGAATTAGTTCAATTAAAATCCCTATCTCTAACAGTTACAAATATTCTACAAAATAAGGGTTTTTAAAGGTTTGGAATGACTCTGGTGAAGGTTAAAACCCCTACTATTTTCATCTTTTTTATGGAGCAGAACAAGAATAAAAAACTTAAAAATAATCCCCTCTTTGTTCTTTAATGAAAAAAAGAGGCAATTGGAAAGTTCTTTTATTCTCAATAATAATTGTTTATCTTGTTGCATTCATAGGAAGTATTTTCACAGCCCCAAACACAAAAACAGCATGGTATGAATCAATAAAACCATTCATAACCCCTCCAAACTGGGTCTTTCCTATTGTGTGGAGTGTTTTGTTTCTTCTTATAGCACTCTCTCTTTATTTTGCGTGGATAGACTCTAAAAACCAAAAAGCGAAAAATAAAATAGCAGTGGTATTTGGAATTAACTTTTTTCTTAATATCTCCTGGAGTGTTTTATATTTTGGATTAAAAGATTTAACATTGGCTTTTTTTGAAATAATCCTCTTATGGGCATCA
Organism: Candidatus Woesearchaeota archaeon; assembly: GCA_964520275.1. GTDB lineage: Archaea > Nanobdellota > Nanobdellia > Pacearchaeales > GW2011-AR1 > CAZFNY01. The sequence continues at coordinate 8,597 of CAZFNY010000010.1, forward strand.
ATATTACTCATGTTATCTGTTGTCAAAAAAACAAGTAAAAAATCTTTCTGGATTTTAATCCCTTACCTATTATGGGTCGCCTTTGCAGGATTATTAAACTATCTCAGTGTATTTAGATAAAGCTTTTATACTCTGTATCCTTAATAAATATGCAAAGGGGGTTGATAAGCATGACAAAAAGCGCAATTGATTGGATAGCATTAATCCTTGTGATTGTGGGAGCTATCAACTGGGGATTAGTAGGAATACTGGATTTTAACCTAGTAGATAAAATCTTTGGGATTGGCTCAACAATTGCAACAATCATCTACATCTTAGTAGGACTTAGTGGTATCTGGATGATATACTATGTAGCTAAGGAATAATTCATCTTTCTTATTCTCTAATTTTACTTATTTTTTTATCAAGATCTAGCAGCAAATTTAATTCGCTCTTTATTTCTTTTTCAAGAACAGATAGAAATTTTCTCTCCTTACCCTCTAGAAAATTTTCTAAAGCTTGAATGTCTTCAGAATCAAGCTGGATAAATGCTCCGCCCCATTTGTAATAAATTCCATTTTCAGAAAAACCTTTACTATTTCTTTCAAAGCAAGCGCTTCCTCTTCCAGCTTCAAATAATCTCTGGTATCCTTCAGTTGTTGCAGAATATTCAGAATAGAAAGATAAGTTTGGTTCTTCGGCATAAAAGAAAAAATAATGAAAATCTGAGAATTTTTTTGTTAGGCATGTTACAGGCACCTTTTCCACCAAATCAATAATCCTTGCAAGATTATTAAGGATTATTGATATGTAATATATGCAAATATATTTGAAGTTATAGAATTCTTTATAAAGAAAAGCCTTTCTAATTAAAATAGAATAAAAATGGAAAAGGAAATACAATTACTTATCTCTATCTTTGTGATATTCATTGCCTTGATGATTGTTGGCATTGCCATGAACCAGACAAAAGAAATAACTAATTTTCAAGAGTGTGTTAAGGCAGGAAATCCTGTCTCAGAGAGTTTTCCCAGGCAGTGTCAGGCAGGGGATAAAATCTTTGTTGAGCAGATAATCCAGGTTTTGGAGGATTTTGGTTCAAAAATAGTTTATGTTACTTCTTATTCAAATATCTCTTTAATTGAAAAAGATTGTGAGGACAGAGGGGGATTTTTTAATCAGTGCGGAAATTTATGCGCTCCGAGCGCAGAAGTCTGCATCCAGATTTGTGCATATACTTGTGAAAATATATCAGGCGCAAATATTTTAAAAGAAAAGGCCAAAGAGTTTTGCGGGAAGCAGAATGTTGCAAGAGTTTTTACCTGCTCTGATTTTTTCGGAGTGGCCAGCTCTCTTTTAGGGGGAGGAACAAAATATTATCTTGTTAATGGAACAGAAGTTTCATGCCCGGTAGTCAGCCCTGAATACACTACACAGCAATGCAGGGAGTTCATGAAGCTCACAGAGAATTCAGAGATTCTTTGCAAGGATCTTTGTTGAAATCTTCCTCGGGTTATCTTCCAAAATTTTCTTAGAATTTTAAGTGTATTCTACCTTTGGGAATAAACTTATTTAATGTTTATATAAGTAATATGAAATTATTCCTACAATAGTTACTACAGGAGTGCCAGCCCCAAGATACTTTCCAATCTTGTAAATTTTTTTCCATTCAAACCCAAATCTTTCTCTTTCAGAGATTCTTGGGATATTTCCGCTTCCAAACGAGCCAAAGGCAATTATCATGTCAATATTTGACATAAACCCTTCTTTTAATCCTCTTGCAAAACAATTCTAATTTATTATCTTTTTTCATAATTCTCTTTATAAGTATGAGTTTTTAAAACTTTAGAACAATTAAACGAAACAAATAGCAGTGGAAGATTTCAAAGACATAATACATGTAAAGCTTTTAGTAGCTCTATGCTGAAATTCTCGCCGAAGCTTGAATCTTACACAAGAGCTCTATCAACGTCATCTTCTATGACGGCCTTAGTTGTCTCGTTTTGCGGATGGTTTCGAGCTTAGATGCATTCAGCTCTTATCCATACAATGCGTAGCTATGCAGCCTG
>CAZFNY010000011.1:0-10610 GCA_964520275.1 Candidatus Woesearchaeota archaeon
CAACATGACAGCTGAAATTCTCTCACGAACTAAAGTAGGGAAGTTTTCTTTCAGCAGGCAAGATTATAAAAGCAAGTAGTGTCCAAGAGTAGGAATAAACATCTACCCTTTTTTAACTTTAACTTCTTCCATTTTTCACTAAGATGTTTTTACAAACTTTTTTTAATTATTAAATCTTTGCTTTAAAATGCTGTTTGAAATCATCCTGGCGCTTCTTTTTGGAGTTATTGTGGGAACATTCACAGGCCTGTTTCCAGGAATTCACATAAATCTTGTTGGTGCCCTGTTAGTTTCTCTTTCTGTTTCTCTTCTTGCACAGATACCTGTGATTTATCTTGTCACATTCATTGTTGCTATGGCAATAACACACACTTTTCTTGATTTTGTTCCAAGTGTTCTTCTCGGATGTCCAAACACAGATACAGAACTTTCTGTTCTTCCAGGCCACGAACTTCTAAAAAATGGTGAGGGTTATTCTGCAATAATGCTGACTGCTTACGGAGGCCTTGCTTCAATATTTCTGCTTCTTTTTGTTTCCTTTCCATTAATAGTTCTGGCAAAAAATTTCTACAAAGAAATAATTTTCACAATTCCATACATCTTAATTTTCATCTGCTTAATGCTAATCTTTTTAGAAAAATCAAAATTTAAAGCATTTCTCGTGGTTTTTCTGACTGGTGTACTTGGATATGTTGTGTTAAACATGAATTTGGAACAATCACTCCTTCCATTATTATCTGGGCTTTTCGGAGCTTCAAACTTGATATTAAGTATAAAAACTAAAACTCGGATTCCAGAACAAAAAATAACAAAACCAAGAGAACCATTGTTAAGGCCATTAATTGGGGCATTAATAGCCTCGCCTTTTTGTGGGTTTCTTCCCGGCCTTGGAAGTGGGCAAGCGGCAGTGATTGGAAGTACTATTTCAAAATCAGACAAAAAAGGGTTTCTGATCTTGCTCGGAGCCACCAACACTTTAGTAATGGGTTTTTCTTTTCTCTCTCTTTATGCAATAGGAAAAACACGGACAGGAGCAGCTGCTGCAATAAAAGAACTAATTGGAAACTCAGACACAAATACCTTCTTGTTAATGTTGGCAGTAGTTCTAATCTCAGGGATTACCTCTTTCTTTTTGACAAAGCATCTTGCAAAATTCTTCGCATTAAATATTACAAGGATAAATTATAGTACAATTTCTTACATTACTTTAGCAGTTTTGACTCTTGTTGTCTTGTTTGTTTCTGGATTTTTAGGGTTACTGATATTAACCATCTCAACTTTGACAGGAATTTACTGCATCTCGCTGAAAATCAAAAGGACAAACATGATGGGCTGTCTGTTGATTCCCACAATAATTTTATATTTGGTTTAAAGAAATTTGTTTAGTTGGAAAAAATAACTAATTTAGGATTAAGATTTTATTCTGTTCTTTCTGGTTTTGTGCCATATAATTTACTATAAGATTTAATAAGGGGTTGAGCTCTTGATTCAATATCTTTACTAACAATAATTTGAGTTGTAGCCGAACCTTCTGTAGGGCTGGCTCTTTCTTCTATTATAGGAACACTATTCACTGCCACAAATCCACCAATATAAGCTTAATTGTCCAATTCTTTCTCTCGACATCCTCATCCCACAAACAGCACCTATACTAAATTGATTAAGTACCTCAGTAAAATCCTCTAAATACTCCCCCTGGCCATCAAGAGAATGGATTATTTGCTTAAAACTAAATTTAACATATTGTGTCTTTTGTTTAGCTATCATACCTTTCTTTTAGTGTTCATCTTTTTAAAGAGTATTATCATAGATTGAACAATCAATCAATTATTCATTTCTTTGTTTCTTTCCAGCAACCTAAACACAATTTTTCCTTGGGCAAACCTATAGCAGAAACCATGTCTTCCATTTTTTGATATCTCAAAATAGTCAGCCCTAAATCTCCCCTAATACTGTCAACCATTCTTTGATATTTTTCAGAACTCTCATCCAAATAAGGGCCAGCATCAAATTCATCTCTTCCTTCAACTTTTCTCATGGCTCTTCTTGCAGCCAAGTCTAATTCAGACTTTGACCTTGAAAAATTCAAAAAACTGCAAGAATAAGTTAATGGAGGACACGAAGGCCTCATGTGGACATCTCTAGCGCCATGAGCAAATAAGCCCTGAACCTTGTCTCTCAACTGAGTTCCTCTAACAATAGAATCTTCGCAAAGCAACATCCTTTTTCCCATTATGGATTCTTTTATAGGAATTAACTTATGTTTTGCAACATTATCTCTGTCTTCTTGTTTTTGAGGCATAAAACTTCTCTGCCAGGTAGGAGTATATCTAACATAAGGCCGGATATAATCCCACTTTGACGCATTAGCATAACCCAAAGCACTCCCAATTCCCGAATCAGGAATCCCTGCAACAAAGTCTATCTCCAATCCTTCAGGTTAATTATCTGCCAAAAACTTCCCAAATTTAAGTCTCGTGTTCTCAGCATTAATCCCCCCATAAGAAGAAGCAGGAAATCCGAAATAAATCCATAAAAAACTGCATATCTGCATTTTATCTTCTGGCTTCTTTAACATTTGATATCCTTCACTATGAATAATTCCAATTTCTCCATGTCCTAAATAACAGTCAACTTCAAATCCCAGATTAGGAAATGTAGAACTTTCAAATGTTGCAGCTCTTGCTCCTTGTTTTTTTCCAATAAATATAGGAGTTCTTCCGTATTTGTCTCTTGCCACATAAATCCCTTCTTTGCTCAAAAGCATTAAAGAAGAAGATCCCTCTATGGAATTTTGAGCAGTCTCTATTCCATCAGCAAAATCTTTTCCTTGATTTATCAAGCCTGAAATAACCTCTACAGGATTTATTCCCCCAGAACTCATCTCTAAAAAAGACTTTCCTTTAGAAAGCTGTTTTAGATTATTTAACCTTCCAACATGAACAAGCGCATAATTTCCAAAAGGAGAATAAACAGACAAGGGCTGAACTTCATAATCGCTTATAACTCCAATACCAGAATTAGCCTTAGATTGGTTTTTGAAATCAGACATTTGTGACCTAAATGGATGGCTTGAAATTTCTTTAATTCGGTAGTTTATATCTTTGCCATCAAGCACAGCCATTCCCCCAAAAGCAGTTCCTAAATGAAAATGATAATCTGTCCCATAAAATAAATCCTCAATACAATTCTCTTTTGAAACAACTCCAAAAATTCCTGACATAAAGGGAAAAACCAAAAAGTGTTTTTAAAACATATTATACTATAGAATATAATTAAATTCCATTCACCAATTCAAAACCATCTCTTCAAGGCTTCTTGTTTTTCCAGCTCTCTCCCAAAAATGCTGTCAATATATCTCTTAACCAGTTCTAGATTTTGTTTTATATAAGGAGAAAGATTGTATTTCTCAGAGAGGCCCAATGCCGGCTCTAAATATTTCTTAATTCCTCCTTCATGGACAGTGAATATTAATTTTCCCCCGCACTTCAGACATACCCCGATTAAAGGGGGCCGTCTCATTATTTCATTGCACTGGACACACCTAAAATTTTGTGTTGAAAAATTCCTTAGATTACCCTTCAAATCCCTGAGAAAATGCCTCTCAATAATCAATCTCGCAGTGTCAGAAGTGTCTGCTGACCTTAATTTCTCGACAAGAGCCATCTGGTGCCCAACTTTATCCTGCATGGTAGCAAGAGTCTTGTAGCTTGAGCACAAAACTCCATCATTAAAATTAGAAGTATTGTGCGTAAACCCATAATTAATAAAGGGGTCTTTATCTTCTTTCAGGATATCCCTCACCATTCTGACTTTAATCTTTGAAGAGTGCTCTTTCTTTTCTGCAGCTTCATAAAGCTCAAGAGGATATTCCCATACAAATTCAAAATCTAAAATCTGGTCATCCACTTCGCCTGCATCAATTTTTGCATTTAAAACAAGCGGAGCATCTTGAGTTCCTCCCCTATGGATAGGAAGAAATTTCCTGGAAAAGTTCAGGAGCACATCTGACAAAAGCATTATTGCAGCCTCGTCGCCATCACAATCTCGCCTAATCGCGGCATGCATATACGGACTTGCAAATAATCCCAATGTATTCGAAAATCCAATAAACCTGCAGATGACTCCTGCACAATTATGCGGGGCCATGCAAACCCCAATCTGGCCCACAAGGTCATCTCTTTTCTTAACTCTGTGAAAAGACTCAGTCTTATAAAACCTGCCAAGTTCTTCGTCGACAAAATTGCAGAGCCTTATAAAAACATCATCTGCTCTTTCATCTAAAGTATCTGGACAGCAAGGAAGCAAGATATCATGTGGTTTTAATTCCAATATCTGTTCATTATTCTCCAAAGATTTTCCGTAAATATCGTCAGTATATCCCAGTTCACGTAATTTCTCCACCCCAACAAAAATTTCTTTGGGTTTAAAGCATATCAACGGCATCTCTGTGACATCATATCTTATTGTTCCATCTTTATTCACTTGCAGATTATGCCTTGCTCTTAATACTCCTTTTGCAAGATTTTCAACATCTTTATCTGCAGAAGAAACTCCTCTAACACCTTTAATCAGCAAAGGCACTTCTTCTTTTTTAAGCCCCAGATGATTTACTGCAACATTAAGATAATGATTAATGTCCACACTCCAAAAAGAATATGGGGTTCCTTTTTTTTCAAGCCCTTCTATCTCTCGCTTAAAGCTTTTTTGTTTGGTCTCGTAAAAGTAATATTGTTTTTTGCATTTAGTTTCACAGACTTCACAAACAGGATAGATTGTTTCCTTGTTGCATTTTTCACAATAAAAAATAGGAAAAGAGCTCTTGATTTTTCCCACCTCGCACGCAGCCTGAACACTTCTCAATCTTCCCCCTTCACTGCCAACCGGAAACAAGACATTTGGGCTTCCAGTAAGATTTCTAAGCTTTGCTTTTTCAGGCCTACCCATTCTCGAGCCAATAAACTCTCCAGCTTTATCCTTAATCTGGGCCTCGCAGACAGAATTGATTATCTCTAAAACAGATTTTTCAGATTCAAATTTTGAAAAATCAACTTCCTCTTTCAAAAAAACACTCCCTTCTAATATCTCGGGATTAATTCCCAGATTAAAAAGAAAGGCTTTGCTGTTCTCTTCGCTTAAAACAACATTTTCTATTGTCACTTCATGCTCGGCTCCCAGCAGCTCCAATGCTCTTTTTCCTTGCTTGAATTTTTCTTGTTCGGATTTATTATATGGAAAAATTAATTTTCCATCCACTCTAGAGTATTTTATCCATTCAATCAGTCCAAGAAAATCCTCTTTAGAAATCTGTGTCCAATAAAAAATAAAAATAGGATGAAGAGGAACTCCCAGCTCTTTGCTTAACTGAACTGCTTTTTCAAAGTTAGTCTCCTGCAAATTTAAATCTTCTTCAGATTCTCCTCTTTTTTTCTTAACCTCTAATTTCCACCACTCTTCAACATATCCTGGCTTTATCAATTGGGCATTTCTATTAACAACATCTCCAAAAGGAAAAAGGATATCTCCCAAATAAATCACTTCTTCTATATCTGAATAAACCCTTTTTGCTTCTTCTCTGCTTCTAAGTTTTCTCACAGAACCGCTAAATAATTTTACAATAGGCCCCTCAATAGAATCACAGCTGGTTACAATACAGCCTTTAGTGGGCTTTTCCAGTTTTAATTGTGTTCCTATGGCAATAAATCCATCTGTGACTGCCATTGTTGCGGGATGTAAAGAGGTTGCGCTAAATCCAGATACTCTTCCCAGCCCATATCTGAATCTAAACCCTCCAGACCTCCCAGGATGCCCAAAAATAGGCCTTCCTGCAACTAAATCTTTAATATATGTTGGAGAATCCTCTGACTTGCCCTTTTCTCTTTTTTCATGCAGTTTAATATATTCTTCTAAGAAATCAAAACCCGCAGATTGTATTCCATTTTTCTTAGCCATATTTAAAAGTCTGAATCCTTTGGCTGCTTTCTGTGCAAGCCCCTCCCCAAAAATCAAGCAAAAGCCGCTCCTGATAAAATTGGTCTCTATTCTTTCTAGATTTCTGTAATTAGACACTTCTAATTTTTCAGAGGGCTCTCCTGAAATTTGTATGGGGATATTTCTTGCTAGAAAAAGTATTTCTTCTTCTGTTGGCATGTACTGCAAATTTGTAATCCTCTCGTGATAATCTATCACTTCTGCAACACTTCTTTTAGCTTCTTCTTCAGTAGGATCATATTTTGAGTAGCCAAACATCTCTCGTAAAAAATCAATCAATATTAAAACCAAACAGCTGGCAGTGGTTCCGGCACTTCGTATTGGCCCAGAAAAATTTGCCCGAATATAATCCTTTCCATCTCTTGTTTTATCCACTTCAATTCCAGTATATCCCTCAATGGGGCTTGAAACAACAGCAAGAGTTATGTAAGCAAACCCCACTCTTATTCCAGCATCCATGGATTCCAGCACACTTGCAAACTTGCAGTATTTTTGCTTTGCTACCTCTTCTGCAATTTTAAAAGAAACTGTAGAATCCAGTTTCCCATATTGTTTCTCTAATTCCAGTATCCTCTTCGCAATCCCGCCCCCTTCCATCTGAGGATAAACCGTTGAAATTAACCCTACTACTTTCTCTGCCATAGACATAGCAAGGGGAATTTCAACCTTTTCAACAGGATCCAATCCCTTGGCTCTCGCTTCCTCTGCCATAACATAAACTTTCTTGACCTCTCGCTCAAGATCTTTGAAGTACTGTTGTGTTTTTGGTGTGTTCATTTTTCTCCGAACAACAACATAGCTGCCTCATATTTTGGTTTAATCAAATCGCGAGATTCTTGAAAAGAAAGTTTATTCCAGCTATTAATTAATTTTTGTTTAACAGCCTTCTTCGCTTCTTCTTGACTTCTTCTTTCAGATACATATGCTGCAAAAAACAAACCCTGAATATGATCAAATGCAGATATTGCATCAGCATCTGCAATTATTTTTTCTTCAACACTCTCCTTGTCGTTTTTTTGAGATCCCCTATGGTTTAATACGCATTTTCTAACTCTTTCTATTCTTTCTGTAGGATAATTTAATTCTTTTAATATCTCTTCAGCTATCCTTGCTCCAGTTATGTGGTGGTCTTTTCTCCCATAAGTTATGGCGCCGATATCATGTAGCCAAGCAGCCAACTCAACTACTTCTAAATCTGCATTTAATTTTTCAGCCAAAAGAATAGAATAATCACGCATCTCAACAATATGTAATCTAAAAAAATCATAACCCCAAATATTATATGTTTTTTTGCTTTCTTCGTCGACAAAATTCCTAACTTCATCTATGATATTTTGTTCCATCTTCACTCAAAATCCAAAATTTTAATTGCGCGAGTCTTAAGATTGAATATCGGAACTTTGCAATAGTCAGGAATATTCCCAAACTTCTCTTGATAGGGAGTCATTGCTTCCCAAGAAGAAGAGGAAATAATTAAGATATTATTAAAATAAATAACAGCACTCTTGTGAACATGGCCAGAGAGGAAAATATCTGGAACTTCTCTTATGATATGCGCATCTTTTTCACAAGGAAAATACTGGACAGAGCCATGTGTAGGCGCTAAGTGTCTGTGCTTTAAAAGATATTCAATAATTTTTTCTGGGTTGTTCATTGCCTTGGCCTTTGCTAATCTGGGAACATTTCCTGCATAAAAAGGATAAGAAAAACCATGATAACCTAAGACAGTAAAACCAGAGAAATTTTCTTGTGCGCCAATATTCACCATAAAGGGATTTTCAACTAAAACAACGTTTTCCATCTCATAAAGCGCCCAAGCATATTTCTCATCAAACAAAGGCTGGGGCTCCATTAATCTGACCCCCTCGTGATTTCCTGGAGAGATTATGATCTTAATATCTTTTCTGATTCTTCCAAGCAGTTCGGCTATTCCTCCGAACTGGTCCTCAAGATTCATTACTTTCAAATCCCTCTCTTGATTAGGATAGTTTCCAATCCCTGTGACCAAATCGCCGATAATAAACAAGTATCTTATCTTGTCAACTTCTGGAGTATTTGGAACCTTGCCATTAAGATAATCAATAAACCTCAAAAAATTTTCTTCCATAAAATTCTTGCTCCCATAATGAATATCCCCAATAAAGACAGCATACTCTTCAGCAGGAGACCTTTTTCTTTCAAAAAGATTTATCTCCGGAAAAATAATATCCTGGCAAAAAAGTATTTCCTTTGATCCCGCACACTTAAAACCCACAACAGAATCCAGCGCAACATCTTCTGCTTTTTTTAAGAGTTCTTCTTTATCTTTGTTGACCAAGATGTTTGTAATCCCAGTCATATCTTCTATTTCAAAAACAATATTTTTGTTCTTTGTGACTCTTTTATCTAGAACCATCCCTATTAAAGAAACAGTTCTTCTGTTCCCAGAAAGTTTTCCTATTGAAACAATATTGTCCAGGCCAGGATTTGTTTGCAAAAATCCCCTCATCTCAGAAAACCTGCTTCTAAAAAAAGAGATAAAATCTGCTACTCCAACTTTTCTTCCAAGAACACAATTTGAAGACAAAACTCTAACCCCATTTGCCTGCTCTATCTTTTGCTCTTTTGCAACAGGCACTGAGACTTCTTTAGAAATCTCAATACTCAATCCCAATTTTATCTTCAAGCTTTCTAATCTCTCTTGGTTTTCTTTTGGAAGATTAGAAAAAATATTATTTATCTGATCCTTATCCTCATAAAAAAGCTCTTTGGTTATAAGTTTCTTTCTTGTATAGTTCTTTATTCTCCCTATAATAAACTTTGCAGCCTCGGAATCAGTCTCTTCACTAAAGAGATTAAGGACTTCCTTATCTACCAGGAGCCCATTTTCCATGCAAAATTTCAATATTTCTTTTGTATCCATTTTATTCTGTATCCATTTTAATTACCTATAGTCTAGAGAATGCTCAAGTATTTCTTTTGCTTTATTGATTATATCTTTTGAAATAGCCAATTTTATCTCCCTCATTCTTCCCCCCCTGCCTTTAGAAATAACCCTGACATTGATAATTCCGAGCATGTCAAACTCCTGAATTATATCCCCCACCCTTCTCTGTGTTAAAACCTCTAACCTATTTTTGGAGCATAAATCTTGGTAAAAATTGTAAACATCACCTGTAAAAATTGGATCATTTTTTTGTTTTTCTGCAAGCCCGATAATTGAATGCAAGACTAGTTGAAACTGCTTTGGTTCTGTGCTGATAACATCTAGGATTTTATCCTTCTCTATCTTTTCATTGGCCCCATCAATATGCTTTAACAATATTTTTTTATCCCCCCCTCTCTCTGCGAGCTCTCCAGAAATCCTCAGCAAATCCAATGCCCTTCTTGCATCCCCATGCTCTCTTGCAGCAAAAGCAGCACATTTTGAGATAACCCCTTGCTGGAGAACTCCTTCTTTGAATGCCATTTTCGCTCTCTTATTAAGAATGTCTTGTAATTGTAATGCATTATAAGGAGGAAAAACAATCTCTTCTTCTGACAAAGAACTTCTTACCCTTGGGTCCAAATCTTCTAAAAAAGTCAAGTCATTGCTAATTCCCACAATACAAAGTTGTGTTTTAGAAAGCTCTGAATTAAGTCTGGTCAAATTATAAAGGAAATCGCTAGATATTTTCTTAACTGTCTGATCTATCTCATCCAATATTAAAACTATAAGTTGCTTTTCAGAATCAATAATCTCTATAAACTTATTATAGACCGCCTCTGTAGGAAGTCCTGTGGCAGGCACCTCGCTTCCTAACTTTTTAATGAATTCTGCTAAAATCCTATACTCTGTGTCTGAAACTTTTTTCAATTTACAGTTTAAATATTCTATCCTTAGTTTAAAATCCCCAGATTTATCCATTCTTTTTAAAAGCTCTTCCTTGACATACTGGACAGACAGGGTTTTTCCTGTGCCTGTTTTTCCATAAAGAAAAAGGTTGCTTGTTTTCTCTCCTCTTAAAACCGGTGCAAGAATAGAAGCTATTTGCTTGATCTGAGCATCTCTATGAAGAATCTCCTCTGGCTTGTGCGATGCCTGTAAAAGAGACTTGTCTTTAAATATGTGGTTCTTATTAAAAGATTCAAAAATTTCCTCCAACTCTGTTGCCATTTTCCTCTTTGAATTTACCTCTTAACCCTTCATTTTATTTAAGGATTTATGTGTCTTAGGCTATTGCTCCTAAAACCTCGAGAAACTATACTCCAAAAAAGAGTATTATCTCTAACACGTTGATTTCCTATGGAATATCTTGTCTTAGGTTTTTTCCCAACGAAAAAAATCAAATTGTTTTATAAATCATTATGACTACTACTAAAGAAAAACACCTTAATTTCTTATGGAAAACTAAAGAACTTTAGCTACTTTTGTTTGATGAATCTAGATGCTCTTATTTTAATGAAGAAGGGTAAGCAAAGATAGTTAGATGAAGATTATTCGGGAACATTAATTTAATAATAAGGAAACTTACTGGAAGTATTATTTCCTATTTTTATTTCTCTTCTATTATTCTCTTTCTCTTCTATTATTCTCTTTCTCTTCTATTATTCTCTTTCTCTTCTTTTATTCTTTTTCTCTTTTAGATTATTATTATTAT
>CAZFNY010000012.1:0-10455 GCA_964520275.1 Candidatus Woesearchaeota archaeon
TCTTATCCCATCATCAGCAGAAACCTCCGAGGTTGTCTTCAAAAGAGCAGACCTGACTTTCATTCTCAGGATGTCATACTTTAATTTTCTCAAAGAATCAAAAGGCAGTTCCAGAGAGTCCTCAATAATAATGATTCTGTATCTTGGAATAATTTCCAGCATCAAGCTTCCCAATAAAGAAGTCTTTCCAGAGCTTCTTGTTCCAGCCACTAATAAAGTCCTGGCCCCGTCTATCAAAAAACTTAGGAGTCCGGCAGCAAGAGGATTTATCATTTTATTTTCTATAAACAAAGGCAATGTCCACGGCTCTTCTCTGTGCCTTCTTATTGAATAAGCCAATCCATTTGGAGACAATGGCGCCTGTATTATTGCAATTCTGGCTCTGATTTTTCCAATCTCCAGTTGCGTGTCTAAAATTGGATTTGCTTCATCTAATGGCCTTCCAGAAATCATCCTGAATTTCGCAGCCCAGGAATCAACATCCTCTTGGCTTGGAAGAATATTTGTAATGCACTCATCATAATCTTGATGTCTGACAAAAATCTGAGTCATCGGAATAGGCGCATTCAAAGAAATATCCTGAAGTTTTTTATCCTGAAGCAAGACTTCTATGACTCCAAATCCAATAGTATGCCTTACCAATATAGTTGCCAGTTTGTTCAGGTCAGGATAGCTGATTCTAATTCCCTGGCTCTGTGCCAAATCCTGAAGCAAATCTTTAGAGATATTCAAAAAAACCTGTCTTGTTCTTTCTGTGTCAGTAAATTCTTCTGCCTTGGGCTGATGCTCTAGCAAAACTCCTCTTGCAAGATTCAAAAGCATATTCTGCTCTTCGCTCAAGGAATTTTCAGGAGGAACCACATGATAAATCAGTTTTGATTCATCTTTTTTTCTAAGAATAGTCACAAGAGACTCATCATAACTCTCCTGCGCAATTTTATACTGGTCAACAAACTCTGCATCTTCTGGAAGATTTGAAACGAGTCTTGTAAAAGTAAAATTAGGGATAGTATCTGGAATAAAAATCTTATGATATACCTCCCGGTTTCCAGTATGATATTGCTCCAGATAAGAAAACGCTTCCTGGATAATCTTAGAATTTTCCAAAAGCCCGAAAATTTTTTCTAAAAAATGGATATAATTATTCTGGTCAATCTTAGAAGAGCTGTCTGCCCTTTCTAAAAATATTTTCGCCTCAATTAAGAATCTTCTAAGCTCTGAATAAGCTGCAATAGGGTCTTTTTTCAGTAAAAAAAGAAATGCAAAAAGGTCATTGTATCTTTGGGAAAAAAACTGCTGGCAGTTGGTGATTAATTTTTCCCTGGAAAGGATTCTCTCCTGTTTGACAAAAAAAACATAAAGCTGGGCGATTTCCAATAAGATAGAGATCTCCTTGAAATCATAATTATAATTTTTCTGCTGCACTAAAACAACTCTTGAAACATTTGGATTCTTTATTAAAGAATCAACAACTCTTTCCATGACATCAGGATAATCTGCAAGGCTTGGAACAAAAGGCGCGCCTAAATAATTGATATAAAGAACATCCTCTCCTCCTTCTCTTTGCACCTCGTAAGCATATAATGGCGTGTCGCTGGTGAATTGCATAATAAAACGAGGCAAAAAGGGTTTAATAATTTTTATGAGATGACAAAGAAATTGTTTCTAAATCTATTTGGTTATAGAACAATTTCCCCAAAAAATCATCACAACAATTTTAAACTCCATTTCCATAATAATTAAATGGCAGAAGAATATGATTCACAAGGATATTATCCTGATGCTGGCCTAAAGCTGAGAGACTTAGAAGAAAAACAGAGAATTACTAAAGACCGCCTTTTGCTGATTGGAGAAAATCTTGTTGAAATCAGGGAAAAAACAAATCAGGAAATTCTAGAATTAAAAAAAGAAATAGAGATTATCAATACAACAATAGAAAGATTCAAGAACTTTTTAGAAAGCGCATCACAGGAATTTTCAAAATTCGCGAGAAAAGAAGACCTTGAAATCCTTTCAAGACAGGCAAAAATGTTCCAGCCATTGGAATTTGTAAGAAAATCAGATTTAGAAAAGTTAAAAAACAAATAACAATTAATATTCAAATGGGAATCCTAGAGCAGATAACACAAATGAAGAGTCAGGGAAGACAAGATTCTGAAATAATTAGATACTTGCAAGAGCAGGGGGTTGCACCAAAAGACATTCAGGATGCTATGTCTCAAGCCCAGATAAAAAATGCAGTCTCTGGAAACTCGCCAGAAGGCATGCAAAGCTCTATCATAAACCAGCAGCAAAACTATGAATACCAGAACTTCGCTCCCCAGGAAGCGCAAGCTCCCGAGTATTATCCCCAGCAGGCAGAAAACTACCAGCCAATTCCTCAAGAAACTTATTCCCAGGATTATTATCCTCAGCAAACAGAAAATTACGGATATTCTGCAGGAGCAACAGATACAAGCAGTTTAATAGAAATTTCAGAACAGGTTTTTTCTGACAAGATAAAAAAAGTGCAATCTACTTTAGATTCTCTAAATGAATTCAAGACTCTTGCAGACACAAAACTAAAACTGATAGAAGAGCGCCTTAAGAGGATAGAATCAACAATAGACCAGCTCCAAATTTCAATACTTGACAAAATTGGTTCTTACGGAGACAATCTTCACTCTATAAAAAAAGAAATGTCCATGATGCAGGATTCTTTTGGCAAAGCCATAAACCCTCTTTTGGATAAATATAGAAGATAGTTTGATTTTCTTAGTAGAAAAAATGTTCTCTTGCAGGCAAGTCTTCTCAAAATTTGCACTCTCAACCCAGTTCATCGTGAATTTATTAATTGTTGATTAGAACACGCAAATAAATACTGGTCTCGCTTAAAGATATAGCTCTTACTTATATTGTATAACCCAATAAAAAATAACTAAAAATTTAATTCACTAAACCCAATTTATCTTCTCTCATTTAATAAATCTAAAAAACATTAATCCAAAATTATCTAATTATTTTCCTTTCTCATAATGGATTAAACTCCAATCATCCAAACCCAAGAGAGCTATATGGCTTAGACTCTCGTTTATCTTTAGGACCACCAAACATAATAGCCCCGACAAAAATCACAAAAATTAAGATCCCAATAACCAGGCCCCAATGATTCTCAAACCACGGCCCTATTGACCCCCCAACAGCATCGCCAGAACTGATTAAAACCACTATTGCAACAATTCCTCCAATTCCCAAAAGAGTCCACATTAACCCAGAATTAGTGGGATTCATAAACATTCCAATAAGAATTAAGATAACAAGTATGATTGCAAGCCCGACCCCAAGCCTGGGAAAAACCTCTGAAAAAAATCTTGGAACAAATTCAAACTGCAAAGCCATTATTGCAACAGCCAAAGCAATTATGGCATTAACCGCCCTATTATCCTTGAAAAGTTTCATCTGGCTTAATATAACAAAAATCAGTGCAAAAAGTATTAAGAAAGGAAGAACATAACTAAACACTCCTGCCCGTTCCCAGTCAGAAAGAATTTCTCCAACAGAGCCTCCTCCAAAACCTGCGAACGCCATGCTTATCAACCCTTTTATCATAACCAATATAATAAAATATGTTTTAAATATGTTTCTAAAACAAAGATGTTAGTTAAATAAAGTCAAGAATTATCCAAGAGCAATTGTATTGAGATTTTGATTACTCCATCTTAATAATTTACAATCCATTATTACCAATTCTTATAGACATATTAACTTATTAGAAACCCCACAACAGCTAAAATAACCTTGCTATAGAAATGATCTGTTGCTCCTCCAATAAAATTCTGTTAATCCCTCTTCTAATAAACAAAGCATCATCTCTTAATCTATCCATTCCCAAAAAAGCAAGAACTCTTAACTCTTGGATTTCCCAACACTCAGGATTGCTGCTGCCAATGCAGCTGCAATAACAACAATAAACACCACATTTGTCCAGAGATCGCTGCTCCAGCTACTCTTGAACAATGTATTAAACACACTGTCCCAGATTCCAGTAGTAAGGAAAATAAAAATAACCAATGCAATTATTATCAAAAACGCTGAGATTATCTTGATTGCTGTTCCTTCAAACTTTGCCTCTCCTCCAGTTATAAACCCCCAGATAAGCAGAACAACAAACACAATAACAATAGCTACAGATAAAAATAGAACTAGATGGCTGACTAAAAATTTTGGAAAAATCGCTCCAACAAAAATAAGGCCTATCACAAAAGAAACAAAAGCATCAATCTGCTTCTTCTCGCTTCCAAGAATTTTGGTCTTCTCTAAAATTGCAAAGACAATAAAAAATATTAGTAAAAAGGGATACACAAAGTTAACTAAGATAGGATGTTGCAGTATATTGTCTACCATTCTCTTTTTTATTACATCAAATCAGCTGGCACTTCTTCTAATCCGCCTGATTCTGGACTAGGCAAAGCTGCCCTGTTTATGATGAAAACATCACTGATTGCCTTGACAAAATGGTGAGGGATTATTACCCCTCGGGCTCCTCCAATCAGAGAGGTGATTCCTCCTCCGACTCTTATCCTCCAGCCGTCAATCTTATTTTCGTGCAAATTGGCCTCTTCGACCTCTCCGAAAAAATCTCCAGAATCTGTAAAGACCTTCAAGCCGATTACTTCACTAACTTTTCTTATTCTCATAATCAAAATCTGTAATCTTTTGTTTAAATACTTTTCCGTAATCCATTATAATCTATTCTATAACAAAATTTATAAAAAAGCAATTACTCGATTTAGCATGATGAATCCAAAAGAATTTGCATTGATAGTGGTTATTTCGATTGTGCTCGCGTTTACAATCAGTTTGATTAGTCCGATAAATGTCTTTCTTTATACGCTGTTGTCAGTATTTATAATTATCTTTATCAATGTGGTTGCAAAAAAGATTGCCGCATTTTTCCTGGATTCTAAGATAGAAGTAAAATTATGGGAAATAAACAGATATGGCTTCAAACCTTCTGCCCAGTTTAAAAAGTCATTTCCTGCTGGAATTGTGCTCCCAATCCTGGTCGCAGCAGTAACCTTAGGAAATATATACTGGCTTGCGTCTCTTATTTTTAATGTCAAAGTAAAAGCCTACAGGGCTGCAAAAAGATGGGGGCTTTATTCTTTCTCAGAAATGACAGAGCACCATATTGGATTAATCGCTGTCTGGGGCATAGTTGCAAACCTTTTGCTGGCAGTTATCGGCTATCTGATTGGATTTGAAGGATTTGCTCGGCTTAACATATTTTTCGCATTTTTTAATATGTTACCTATTTCTGATCTTGATGGAAATAAGATATTCTTCGGAAATATGATTATCTGGAGTTTTTTGGAGATTTTAACTCTTATTGGAGTTGGCTATGCATTCTTGCTTGTGTAATGCGATGATTCCTGCAACAAAAAAGAATTTAAACCAAGAACCCGTTAAAAGAATATGAAAAATAAATCTAGTTTTTTTGAAAAACGCAGTGTTGTTGCAACCTTCGGAGTTCTTGCATTATTAGGAGGATTCTTATTTTTGAATGCCAGCGTTTTCAGCGGGGGGGTTACAGGAAATGCAGTCATATCTGGGGTTTATAATATTAATCTGGTTTCAGGAATAGGAATGTTATTGATAATCTGTTCAGCAATTCTTATTGTTTATGCAATAGTAAAAAAGAGTTGACTCACGAAAATTATTTATACTCTTCCTAATTTTCCTCTAAATGCCAAATAAATTTCTCCAAAATATAATCCCTCGAGAATATCAGCAGAAAATTTTTGAGACTTGCAGGGAAAAAAATTGCTTGGTTGTTCTTCCAACAGGAATTGGAAAAACTTTAATCGCACTTATGTTAGTCATTGACAGGATGGAAAAATTTCCAAAGGAAAAAATTGTATTTCTCGCTCCAACAAAACCTCTCGCAGAACAGCATTTGAATTATTTTAAAAAACATCTTCCAGAATTGTTTGCAGAAATCCAGCTTTTCACAGGCTCTGTAAAGCCAGAGCAGAGAAAGAAAATCTGGCAGACCTCAGACATTATTTTTTCAACCCCGCAGTGCGTTGCAAATGACTTAAGAAACCAGCTCTATGCACTTGAAGGTGTCTCTCTCTTAATAGAAGATGAAGCTCATCGCTGTATAAAAAATTATGATTACAACTATGTCGCCCAAAAATATAAGGAGCAGGGAAAAAACCAAAGAATAATCGGCCTGACAGCATCACCAGGAAGCGAGGCTTCAAAAATCAAGGAGATTTGCAAAAATCTTTCTGTAGAAGAGGTTGAGCTGAGAACACGGGAAAGTGAAGATGTTAAAAACTATCTCCAGGAGCTCAAATTTGAAAAAATACTTATCTCTTTTCCACCAGAACTGGAGGGAATACGGCACATCTTAAAAAAGATTTTCGAGCAATATGTGGAAGAATTAAGAACAAGGAAGGTGCTCTTTGGTCCTGCCACCAAAACCTCCCTTATAGAGTTACAAAAGAAAATCTCTTCTACATTAGCAAGAGGAAACAAGAATTTTAATTATATGCTTGGAGCGAGCGCCTGCGCGCAGGCAATTAAACTGCAGCACGCCCTTGAATTATTAGAGACCCAAACTCTGTCCAGCTTCAACAAATATCTCAGGGCTCTTTTTGACCAGGCATCAAAAAAGCAAAGCAAAGGAGTTGTTAGGCTTGTTGCAAAACCAGAATTTAACTTTCTGTTTATGTCTTCAAGCGAGCTGCTTGCAAAAAATTTTGAACATCCAAAGATACAAATCCTAAAAAAGATAATTGAAAATGAACAGATAGAAAATTCCAAGATGAAAATAATGATTTTCACCCAATTCAGAGATACAGCCGCAATAATCTCAAAAATCCTAAATCAGATTCCAGGAATACACTCAAGGGTTTTTGTCGGCCAGGCAAAAAAACAAGGTTCTGGTCTAAGCCAAAAAGAACAGAAGAGAATAATTGCCAAATTTGGGGCAGGTGAGATAAATGTCTTGTGCGCCACATCCATAGGAGAAGAAGGCCTTGATATCCCTGAAGTCAATTCAGTAGTTTTTTACGAGCCTGTTCCTTCAGCAATTAGGGCCATCCAAAGAGCAGGAAGAACCGCAAGATTAATGAAGGGCAAGCTGATAATTCTAATAACTAAAGGAACAAGAGACGAATCTTTTTATTATGTATCCCGTTCCCGCGAAAAGAAAATGCACACAGCAATAGCTTCAATAAAAGATTCTTTTTTGAATCAAAAGAATAAATCCGAGAAACAAAAGACATTAAACTAAATTACAAATAAAATCTCAACCCCTGCTTATTAAATTTTTTAATAAATCGTTTTCTAAACAGGAACTTCAATTTCCCTAAAAAGATCTTTTTTAACCAGCATCCAATTAAGCTTGATGAGATTTTTTACAAAGATATTCTCAGTGTTAAATTTGTAATAATCAGATTTTCCAATCTTTCTTGTTTTTACAAGAATTCCTGTCTCAATTAGTTTAGGTAAAAAAGCTTTAAGAGAATTGTAGCTGACATTAGCGCCCCTCGCTATTTCGGTCATAGGAAATCAAAAAAATAATCTCCCATAAAAAAATCAAAAACTCTTAATTGGGGGGTATCCCCAAAACATTCTAAAAATATTGATTTATTTTCTTTTTGTTTCATAAAATTATTATTAAGCATAACTATTTAAATCTTTCTATTAAAGAAAAGGAATTGCAGAAATAGAAACATTTAAAATATCCTTATGCCTGTAAATATCATGCTATTAGACTTGGAAAAGGCCCATTTGATGTATAAGATAGCAGTGGCAAAAAGAAATTGGGGGGCAAAATATGATGGGCTGGAGCACTTCAAACGATTTCCAAATCTGGATAAGATAATTAAAGAACTTTCAAAAATAGGCTGGGTGCTCCTGCACAAAAAACCAAGATATAAAGCAATCTCTTTAAATCCAAGATATAAAGGAGAAATTGTAGAATTCATAGAAGCGCAAATACCCGGGCTTACTGGCAATATTAAATAACAGGCAAGATTTTTAAGCATTTAGACATTTTTTAATCCATGACAAAAACTTTTTTCAACATTTTTTCAAAAAAACCAGCAAAGACAATAAAAGAAACTTCGACAATCTCTGTGGATTACCGCGAGAAAAACTCCTTAGTTGTTTCAGAGCTTGTCTCTCTCGGTTTTCAGGTAGAGATGAAAGAACTCAAGGTTGCAGATTATATCCTTAAAGATGTTGCAATAGAGCGAAAAACAGTTTCTGACTTTATTTCTTCAATGAAAAATAAAAGGCTGATAAAACAATTAGAAGAACTCCAGCAGTATAAAAATAAGCTGTTAATTATAGAAGGAATAGAAGAACAAGAGCTCTACTCAGAAGATAGTGAAGGAGTTCATCCTAATGCTATCCGCGGATTCTTGCTTTCAATTCTTCTTAAATATAAAATTCCAATAATATTCACAAAAAATTATGAAGACACTGCAAAATTCCTATCTGTTTTGTCAAAAAAGAAAGAAACCGAGCAGTCTTTAAATGCAAAAAAAAAGTCTTTTAATAAAAAAGAGCAAATGCAGTATATCTTAGAAGGCTTTCCAGGAATAGGCCCAAAAACCGCAAAAAAGCTCTTAGATAAATTTGGCTCAATAAAAAATATTTTAAATCTCCCAATAGAAGAATTAAAAAAAACCATAGGAAAAAAGGCAGATATTTTCAAGATTGCTGAGGAGAAATACTAGCAGACAAAACCCGCTCACCAAAAGCATTTAAATGATACTTCCCCAAATCAGGAGGCCCGCCATGAATACGAATACAATCTCTTAATAGCTCATCAGTTTTAGAAGTATATTTGCTAGGAACATGAAAATATCCGTCCCTAATCATTCTGTTTGTGACAATAACCCAATCTTCAACTTCGTTTCCGGTTAATTCAACTTTATTCCAGGGTAAACCCATATTAACTTTTTGGTTAATTCTCATTTTTATCAACATTAAAACATTTAAGCAAACCCTCTTGCTCCATTGCCCGAGATAATCTTGGAACAACTCCGATTCCTGCTCCAAACCTAGGAACCATTTTTAACGAGAGATAATAATTAAGTTCTTTCATTACTTCATCTTCTCCAAATTTAGTAAAAAGTGTTTGGGCATACTCTCCATCAGAGATAGTTAAGAAATTCTGCCTCATTTCTTTAACATTGCAGGATCTCTCTGCACTACCCATAGTTTCCATTCCCCAGAGAATTACATCTATTTTGTTATAAATTCCATTTCCAATATGCTTCATATTCCAAAAAGGATGGGTCCTCTGAGGAAATTTCTCCAGCATCACCACATCCCCATAATCCTCGCATAATCTCTGTTCCTGGCCAGCTTCTATTGAATCAACCCCATACTTGTTACATGCAGATTCGTAAGAGATTTCAAAAGGAGTATTAAAACCAAGATAACCCAACAACTCTTTCTCTAGCTTTTTCAGATTATTAATATCCCCAAAACTCTCAAATTCAACCATAGGAAAAACAATATCATGTCTTCCTGCAATAGGGTGGGGTTCATCCCTATAACTGGTAGTATAGCAAAAAACTCCTTTGTAAGAAGGATTTTTCAAAATTTCTTCTTCTAAATTCATCTGCCCAGTCTGTGGCAAGGGCCAGGATTTTCCCTGGATACTTGTCAACACAAGAGTTTTAGGATCTTCACAAGCCGCAAGAATAGAAAGCCTGGATTGGGTCGGGACAAAAACAAATTGTTTTTTATATTTAAAAAAAGAATAGAGCTTATCAAAGACCTCATCAAAAATTAATGTATTATCCATTAAAATCTTTAGAACCAACCCGCATTTTTAAAAATATATTTTGTGAAATATATACTTCAGGCAACAAAAGTTATATAAAATCTAGAAAACTTTCTTAATTATATTTTTTCTCTGATTAAATTAAAACTACCTATATCTTCGTAAACCGGGCCCTTGGAAGTTAAATTAGATTTCTTTAAGCTGAATTTTTTGACAATAAAATCTAAATTAGGGATTTCTATATCTTCCACCCCCTTGATAAATTTCTTTTTATCTTTCACACTCTTGACTCTTGCAATAGTCAAATGGCTCATAAACCTTTTTTCAGGATCAAAAATCCCTCTAAGCTTCTCGTCAATGAGCTTCTGCAGTTTTTCACAATTGGTCATATGAAGCCAGATAATTATTTGCTGAGCATATTTTTCAGACCCTCTATCAAAAAATCCAATTGAATTGATAGAAGCTTCAAAAGAGCTAAATTTAATCTCACTTAATCTATTTTTTATTTCTTCTATCTTTTTTTCTTCAATCTCTCCCAAAAATTTCAGGGTAAGATGCAAATTTTCTGGTTCTGTCTTTTTGCCCAAAAATTCAGGCAATTTTTCCTGAATTTTTATTATCTCTTTCTTGATTTCTTCAGAAATATCTATTGAGATAAAGGC
>CAZFNY010000013.1:0-10394 GCA_964520275.1 Candidatus Woesearchaeota archaeon
GCTAAAGCCCTCGGAAGACATAACAGGGCTTAAACAGAAAATCCTTGCAGGATTTTCCCAAATTCAAAATCAAAGATTTTGAACTCTCGAGGTCACTAAAGTTCCGCTCGAGCCCTACGGGTTGTTTAAGCCCAATGTTATGTGCAATCCGCCTTCGCCCGCCTTAATGAATACTTTTATATATATTGAATTAATTTTATTGGTAATATGTTAAAGAAAGTTAGAGAACTGGTAAAAAAAGAAGCAAGCGAAGATGATTGGAGATATCACTTTATTCCTATTGTCAAATATGCAAAACAATTAGCTAAATTTCAAAATGCAAATCAAGAAATTGTTGAGTTAGCCGCATTATTACATGATATTGGAAGAATTAGGCATGGAGGAAAAAATCATGATATTACGGGTATTCCCGAAGCTGAAAAAATTCTAAAAAAGCTTAATGCACCTAAAAGGGTTATTGATGAAGTTAAACATTGCATTCAAACGCATAGGGGAAGTAAAGATTTTCCACCAAAAACAACAATCGCTAAAATAATTGCAAATGCAGATGCAATGTCTCATTTTGATATTCTTCTAAAATTGTTCGAGATTGGCATAAAAAGAAAAAAATTAAGTTTTGAAGAAAGTTTAAAAGGTGTGGAAGCGAAACTTGATAGAGACTGGAACAAGAAACTAACCATTCCGAAAGCAAAAGAAATGGCAAAAGAAAAATATCAAGCAATAAAATTAATTCTTAACTCTAATAAAGAATATATGTGACGGCGGGCTACGGCGGACTTTCTCCCTTCGGTCGAACCACATTGCATTCTCGCTAACGCTCGAGGCACATAACAGGCATTAACAGGAAACCTCGTTGCACTTCGCTCTCCCATATTTTGCCCAGCTCTGTTCGCTTCGCTCACGAGGGGCAAAACATCGCTTAATGCCGGTGTTAGTTTCAATTTTTGAGAATGCCTACAAGTTAGATTTAAAACAAAGAAATAGGAAATAATATTTTTTCTCCCACCCAATAGGAGAGACGCGCGCAGTTTTCTTTTCAAGAAAACTAGATAGCAAAAACTTCGTTTTTGGATTTATATGGGGATTTCCTTAGTCCTTCGGACAAATAGTCTCGGCTTCGCCTCGAAGTTTATCTTTCAAAAAGTACAGTATAGAAAAGCTTTTAAGTAGGGAATCTTTCCAAAAACCATGGAAATGTTAGAAGTAAAAACTGCTGAATTTGAGATGTGACCAGAAATGCGTTGTCAAGGAATGTGTAGTGGTTCATGTAGTTGCCCAACAGGACACTGCAAATGTAAACTTTCTGAAGTTTATTCATCCACTTCAGAAGGAGAAAAGTACGAAACACCTTCTTTAGATTCATATCAGTTCAAAAAAGCTGCATAAGTTTCATAATTATAGAAAATGAAATTCTCAAGACTTGGCAGTGTTTATGAAATTTGTTCTGAAGATTCTTTTTACTATATCTTAAGAAATAATTTAACGAATGAAAATCATTTTCTGGATGAAAACGAGTTTGAAAAATTAAGGGGAGATATTCAAGAAAATAAAGAATCTAAAAACATCCGTATTCTAAAAAAATCTCACGTAGTTGTGCCTGATGACTATTCTGAAGAAAAATTTATTGAACATATAAAGAAAAAATACTCCTTAGATGAACCAGAGATTACTATTTTTTATCTTACTTTTAACAACGAATGTAATCTTGCTTGTAAATATTGCTATGTTGAAGGAAGTTATGATAAAGATAAAAAATCAATTTCTATGAACAAGGAAACATTTAATGATACAATGAAGTTCATAGAAAATTATATCTTAGAGTTTAAGGATAAAAATAAACTTCCTTGTAAATTTTCTTTTATTTACTATGGCTCCGAACCATTACTAAATCCTGATTATGTAAAAGAATCTATTGAAAAAATTAGTGATGTTTGCAAAAAAGCAGGTGTTGAAAAAAACATAAATGTCATTACTAATGCTACCAGAATTACAGAAGATTTGGTTAATTGTTTTAAGAAGAATAAAGTCGAATTAGCCATATCCTTAGATGGGCCAAAACAGATTAATGATAGTATGAGAATCTTTAAGGGAGACAAAAAAGGGACTTTTAATAAAATTAAAGAAGCAATTGATTTATTAAAAAAGAATAAAATTCCGTTTGGAATTTCTTGTACAATTGGACCCCATAATGTTGAACTTTTAAAAGAAAATATTTCATACTTTAAAGAAATTGGTGCAGGAGGAGTTGGTTTTAATACATTGCTCTCAGCAAAAAACCAAGAAGTTCCATATGTTTCAATCAACCAATCAAATGACTCTCTAATTAGTGCCTCAGATTTTGCAAATAAAAATAACTTATATGAAGATAGAGTTCAGAGAAAAGTTAAGGCTTTCAATAAAACGGAACATCCTCACTTTAAAGATTGTGGAGCTATTGGGAATCAATTAGTATTTTATCCGGATGGAAATATTGGAGTTTGCCAAGCATATTTGGGTTGTACTAAACCTTTAGTTGGAAATGTTTCTAAATATAAAGATAAACCCTTAGAGGTTTTGAAAAGTAAAACTCTCCAAGAATGGACAAATAGGCAACCAATTAATATGCCCGATTGTAAATTCTGTCCAGCTTTAGGTGTTTGTGGGGGTGGTTGTGCATTTAACGCAGAAATCAAATTTGGTGGATTAAAAAAAAGAGATAAAACTTTCTGTGTGCATACTC
Source organism: Candidatus Woesearchaeota archaeon (assembly GCA_964520275.1). Taxonomy (GTDB): domain Archaea; phylum Nanobdellota; class Nanobdellia; order Pacearchaeales; family GW2011-AR1; genus CAZFNY01. Next base: position 2,720 of record CAZFNY010000013.1, read on the forward strand.
ACAAAATATTGGATTGGTTACTCTTAAAATCTGTTAAAGAGAAATTAAAAACTGAAGATGTTTATATTAAAGATATTTCATTTATGTTCAAATAATTTTTCAATTTCTTCAGAAACATAAGAAATTAATCTTTTGATTTTTTCTTTTAAATCACCTTCCAATTTATTAAATTTATTTTTAATTAATTCATAGCCTTTTTTTGAATTATATTTGTATAGGATATCAAATTTATCATTAAATTTATCTAAATTTAATCCTTCAACTTCTTTTTTATATTTGGGAATTTTATTTAATTCAGAATATATTGGTAGTTCTTTTATTGCATCAAATTCAAAATTTTCTAAAATTTTTTCAGTTAAGAATTCTGCAAAACCCTCATCTAATTGAATTATTTTTTCTTTTCCTATATATCCCCCATTTTTAAAGCTAAATTTATCATTGTAAATATTTCTTTTAATTTTAGAATACAAAAAAAGATGAAGCGATTCATGGATTAATAATTTTAGAAAATGAATTGAAGGATAAAATGTTTTGAAATATGGATTAAAGTTCATTTCAATTATTGAGTTATCTTCAATATTAAATGTGCCATATGTACCAGAATTTAAAGATGATTTAATAAATTCTTTGGATTGATTTTCTGTTAGACCATAATTTTTTACTTGTGGTAATATTCTTTTTATGAATAAGTTTAAGTCATCATAAAATTCTATTTCTTTAGGAAGAGAAATTCCTGTCTCATTTAATTTATTTTTTGCGATATCTATTAACTTATTTATAGTCTCAATTGATTTGCTATCAAAAGAATCTTTCGGGAATAATTTTACTTTCATACAATTGAATATTTTTTGAGATTTATTAAGTTATCTTCTTTTTAGAAAAAAGAAGCAAAAAGACGGAAATCCCACTTTTCTTTTTTTAGGAAAAAAAGAAACAAAAAAAGCGCGCGTCTCTCTAATACAAAAACCCACCCTAAAAAATAGGAGATTTAAATTTTCTAAACGCAGAAGAAAAAACTCCTTCGCCTTAGGCTCGGTGACGCCTTGCAGGCTCTCACTCACAATATTTTTTGTTCGTTTGCACGACTTAACAGGGGATAAAGAGGAATTTCTTGCAGAATTTTCCTAAATTCTTCTTCCAGCTCGAGCCTGTGAGGTTCCGCTCCAGTCTCTAGGTCAGAAGAACTTTCCTTATCCCTGATGTTAAATCCAATCGCCAGCATTATTAATAAAAGGGGTTTGTCGTCGCCATCCCTTCGGGACATTTAGTCAAAATCAAAGATTTTGAGATTTATAGGATAATATTTTTCCCTCCCAAAAAGAAAACTATACTGCCGACAACTTTGATTTTTTGCCTTCGGCATCGTTGCACTAAATTTTTGTCCTTCGGAGAATATAACAGCGATTAAGAGTTTACACTCGGTTGCATCTCACTACACCCAAATCCTCGCTAACGCTCGGACTTCTCTTAATTGCGAATGTTATGCTCAATTGCTCGTGTCGGCTAAATGAAGTGCGAAAATGAAACTCCCAATCGCAGCAGTCAAGTCACTCCCGTTCGTGAGTTGCCTGCTGGCAACAGCTGCGGGGTATTAACCCAGACGGGAATAAAAAGGTTTTTATAAGGTCGCCGTTTATATGATTATATGGTCTCATTTGAAACTCTGTTCCAAAATGAATATTTACAATTTTTCCTGATATTGATAAGTAGCATTATATTTGCCCAAATCTTCAATTTTACACTTAAAAAATATGTTAAAAGAATTACCAAAAAAACAAAAAGTGATATTGACGACATTATTTTATCGATTATTACAAAACCCCTCTATATTTTAATTACAGTTATAGGTATATATCTTGCCTTAAAATCTTTGTCTATGTCTAACCCCTATAGTTCATGGATAGACGGGACATTTTTTATAATCATTGTATTAATAGTATCTTTATTGGTTTCGAAAGTAGTCTCCACACTAACAAGTCGTTGGCTTAATGTCCAAAAAAGATTTGAAAAAACACCTAAATTGATTAACAAAATAATAACGGTCGTAATTTATCTAATAGCCTTTTTAATGATTTTAAGTTATTTTAAAATCGAGATAACCCCCCTAATAGCTACTCTTGGTATAGGAGGTTTGGCTGTAGGTCTTGCTCTACAAAACACGCTTTCTAATTTTTTTGCGGGTTTATATATGGTCGCAGATAAACCAATCAATGTTGGAGATTTTGTAGAGCTACCTGATGCAAATATTTCTGGATATGTGGAAGATATTGGTTGGCGGTCAACAAGAATTAAAACCTTACCAAACACAATTGTGATCGTTCCAAATTCAAAACTTGCAGAGAGTATAATTGTTAATGACTCTCTACCAGAACAGGAAATGGCGGTTTTAGTACAGTGCGGTGTTGCTTATAGCTCCGATTTGGAAAAAGTTGAAAAAGTAACAATTGATGTGGCAAGAAAAATCCAAAAAACAGTTCCAGGAGCAGTCAAAATTTTTGAACCATTTATAAGATACCACACTTTCGGTGATTCTAATATCAATTTTACCATTATTTTAAGAGTGGAAAAATTTGTAGATAAATATCTTGTTACCCATGAATTCATAAAAGCGCTTAAACAAAGATACGACAAAGAGGACATAGAAATCTCTTGGCCAGTGAGAAAGATATACCAAGCAAAGTAAGCCGACCCTCGCAACTTTGATTTTTTGCCTTCGGCATCGTTGCACTAAAAACGAGATTTTATGGAAAATCACAAAGTTTAAATACTTTTGTTTAGTAGTAACATAATGAGAAAAGATGATAAGGATAATAAAGATGATGGAATAGGAACATACGAAAGCGACCCGGGAGCAAATAAAAGAATAAGAAGATATTTTGCTCAACTGAAAGGAATAGATGTCACTAAATTAGAGCAGTATGCTAGAATTGCATTAAGGAGATTTCCAGAATTGCAAGACAGAGAGAGCATCTCTCCTAAAGAAATAAAAAACAGGCTCAAAGAACTTAAAGATGCAGGTTATTGTATTGGTTCTTATAGGGGCATGAAGAAAGGAGACTTATTTAGCTATCTAAATAGGGTTAGAGGAGATATTAGAGAAAAAGCAAAAGAATATTGTCCAAATGTTTTAAAGAAGATTGATGCATCTAATTTAGAACAGAAATTAGGAGCCAACTACTTCAGATAATTATTTATATTTCTGTTTTTTACTTTATTTATGGGTTTAAACATAAGGGACATAATTCCTAGAAGAGAAATAGAATTTTCTGACCTGAAAGGCAGGATGGTGTGTGTGGATGCATTCAATACGCTTTATCAGTTTCTTTCTAATGTCAGACAGGCAGACGGAACTCCTCTGATGGATTCTAAAAAAAGAATCACAAGCCATTTATCTGGAATTTTTTATAGGAATATAAGTTTGCTTTCTGAGGGAATAAAATTAGTTTATGTTTTTGACGGAGAGCCACCTGAGCTGAAGTATAAGACTCATAAAAAAAGAAACGAGGTAAAAGAGCTGGCAAAAGAAAAATATGAAGATGCTAAAGGAAAAGAGGATTTGGAGGCAATGAAGAGATACAGTTCCCAGCTTGTTAGAATTAATGATGAAATGATTGAAGAGAGCAAAGAGCTTTTGATGGCAATGGGGGTTGCAGTTGTTCAAGCGCCAGGAGAAGGAGAAGCAGAAGCAGCCTATCTCAGCAGACTTAAAGAGGAGGTTTTTGCTGTTGCTAGCCAGGATTATGATAGCCTGCTTTTCGGTGCGAATAGACTTATACAGAATTTGACTCTTGCAAGAAAAAGAAAAACTTTTTCTGGTTTTATAGAGGTAAAACCAGAAATTATTGAGCTAGACAGAGTTTTAAATTCTTTAGAGATAAATTTAGACCAGCTGATTTGTTTGGGAATTTTAGCAGGAACAGACTATAATCCAAAAGGAATTCCCGGAATAGGTCAAAAAAAGGCTTTGGACGTTGTCAGAAAATACAAACAACCTGTTCTTATTTTTGAGAGTGTTGAGGAGCAGATGATGAATCTTTCAGAGGCAGACAGGTTTGAATGGCAGACTATTTTTCAATTATTCAGGAAGCCAAGAGTCAAAGATTCTGATTTCACTTTCTTAAAGATAGATGAAGAGAAGATAAAAGAGATACTTGTTGAAAGGCATGATTTCTCAGAGGAGAGAGTCGAAAAACAGCTAGAGCGATTGAGGGAGTTGAAAGAGAAAAAAAAGCAGAAGAGTCTGGAGAAGTGGTTCTAAGAGAATTTAAACTAATCAATTGCTTAACCTTATTGCTATTGGTTTTTTCTTTTTGAAAATAAATATCCTTAAAAGAGCAAAAAGGATTATCAGTGCTGCTCCAAACCAGAATAAAATTTCTTTTTCATAAACCCATCCAAAGAGACTTACTACAATGAAAAAGGCTCCAATAATTGCTAGAGTCCTTAATCCAAGCTTGACGAAGAGGAATACTGCTCCTACAATAAGAATAATTGGAATTAAAGTTGAGAGGAGCCCGCTGTTTATTCCAAGCCCGTAAATCTGGTCTTCAACATTCATGCCTGTCTTATAAATCCCGTAGATTATCAGGAATGATATGGCAAGACTAATAACTCCTACTATTGCCTTGTTTGTCTCTCCGTTTTTGTCTTTGAAGAATTTAGAAAGGATAAAATGAAGAAACGCGAAAAATATGAGGAATAAAGCAGTCAGGGTCACTGTTTCTGAATCAAAGCTGTTTAGGACATCTCCAATCCTGAATGTGGCGGCGCTTACAACGTTGAGTAAAATTATTACAGATGGAATTAATAAAAACTCTCTTTTCATAGCCTAATAAGAATAGAGGTTTTTTTAAATGTTTGGTTGGATGTTGGATAAAATCAAATGTGTGCAATTTTTGTTTTTAGTTATAATTGGGCCTTGTTGATTGAGAACAAGATTTAAATCCTTCTTTTATGTTTCTTTAGAATGAGCAAAACCAGAGCCAGGGCATTTAATCTGCTTGGGAATATTGCAGTTGTCAATTTTCCTAGGAAATTTAGAGTGAAAGATAAAAAGAAATTTGCAGAGGAAATTTTAAAGAGCAATAAATCAATCAGGACTGTTCTTGAAAAAAAAGGCAAGATTAAAGGAAGGCTGAGAAAGATTTCAACCCAATGGATTGCTGGAGAAAAAACGAAAGAGGCTTTATACAAGGAGAATGGCTGTGTATTCAGGTTTAATGTTGATACTACTTATTTTTCCCCGCGTCTGAGCAATGAGAGAAAAGAAATTGCATCTTTGATTAGAAAAACTGACAGTGTTTTAGTCATGTTTGCAGGAGTTGCGCCGCTTCCGATTGTCATAGCAAAGCATTCTGGAGCAAGAATCTTTTCTAATGAGATCAACAGAGATGCCAATAAATACGGGAGATTGAATGCTGAATTGAACAAGCTGAAGAACAAGGTTATTTTTTTGGATGGAGATATAAAGAGAATTGTGAAGAAGATTATAAGCTCATTCCATCGCCCATCCCTCGCCCACCCACCCAGAAGAAATCAGAACAATGTTAATGTTGAAAATATGACAGAGTCGATTATCCCAAGATACTTCGATTTTATTATCATGCCAAGACCACAGCTCAAAGATAGTTTTTTAGAGCAGGCGTTTTATCTATCGAAGAAGGGAACAAAGATTTATTATTATGATTTTTGTAGGGTTGGAGAAGAAAAAGAGATTGTCGAGAAGATAAAACATGAGGCTGGAAAATTCAAGAAGAAAATCAAGATACTAAATATTAAACACGCAGGAGAGATTGCTCCTTATAAAATTAGGTTGAGGGTGGATTTTGTGGTGTTGTGATTAACTCAGAAGAAAATAAAAAGTTGATTAAGGTTTATCTAAGAAATCTTCTATTTTAATGATAAGTCCTGATTCTTTTACTCCTGCTTGACTTGAACATATTATTCTTACTTTATTATCTGGACATTCTAATTTATGGCCTTCATTGTCATAGGGGCATTTTTTTCTAGCCACTTCACAAACCACTGTTTTACCATCGGAATAATTATCAAATCTCTCTTTCATTTTGAAAGCTTTTCCTGCTCCATACATTTCGCATTTTGCCATATTACCTTTGAATTTTTTTGATTTAAAAAACTTCCTATAACTTCTTCTCACTGCGTATTGCTGTCGGCGCTTCGCCGCCGTGCCAGGTGAACCTGGGTTTTATCTTTACAGGATAAATCCTTTCAGAATTATCATCCAAGATTATTGCAGAGCCCTTTGATCTTGGCAGATCATCCATATATTGTTTTATACTTTCAAGAAGATAAGACTGCATAATTTGATTCAATGCTTCTAAATCAGGAGCAGAGGTTACTCTATGGCTTATGACAATGTCTGACTGTGTCATCACATCTCTCTGAATCTGGCCTGGCTGCTGAGTGGCGAGCACAAGGGAGATTCCTGGCTGTCTACCTTCTCTTAATAATTGGACAAGCGCGTCTGTTGCTATTGTTTTTTCCCTTAAAGGCAGGAATTCATGGGCTTCGTCAATAAATATCCAAACCAATGGATTTTCTTTTTTTTCAAAAGATGCTGAAAAATCAAGGCCTTTTGCCACAGCATTCACTTCTTCTGATTTTCTCGCTGCCATCCTCTGATTGAATATTTTTTTTGAGATAAGGCTTATTACCAGGGCCCTGACATTAAAGGCTCCTACAGAATTGTAGACGCTTAAATCCAGGATAGATGTTGTGCCTGCAATCACCAAGTCAGACACTTGTGTGGATTCTTTTTTGTTAGAGGCAAAAACCCCCCATGTTTCGGCTGCCTCGAAAAGCCCGGTCGCTGCATTTTTTACATCTTGAGGTGTTTTTTTATCTGATTCTATTTCTGTGATTATATCTTCTATATTGAAAAAGGATTTTGATTTCAGATGAGAGAGTGCCCTTTCAATTAATACAGATATAGGATTTATAATATCCAGCCCAAATGTCATTATCCAATCTTCAGAATTCATCTCTGAAGGGTCAAGCGCGAATCTCTCGTCAGCAGGAATTCCTTTTTGAGTGTATTCATCGTAATGGCCAGATGGAACAAAGATTTTTACAGGAAGGTTTTGAGTTTTGAGGCCCCATTCATTTAGCAAATCCCTATCTTTTTCATTCTTATGCTTCATGGTCCAGTAAATTCCCATTGTGTCAAAAATGAGAGATGCAATATTGTCTTTTGCTTCTTTTGGAAGATTAGAAAGCTCTTCTGCAATGACGCCCAATGTGTAACTTTTTCCAGAACCCCTTTTTCCAGCCACTAAAATCACATGGCTTCTCGCAACATCCATCAGGATTTTGTTGCTCAAAGAGGTGTATTGCCCCATCTTCACATAACTTTTTCCAAGATAAACAAGCCCTTTATCCTTAAAAGAAGATTTATCTCCCTCATTTCTGCCTATTATAATATCATAAGCCATGTTATATTAAATTAGAAGCCTTTTTTATACTTTTTTAGTATGAACTCTTTTGATTGTTTCAATTTGAGACCTTTTCAATAACAAATATCCTGTCTCATATCCTCTTGGGCCAAAAACAGGGTCAATCCTGAAAGGCCATCTTTTCTGCCAAGATACCATCCCACAAAACTCTGTATTCTTGCTATACCTCCCTCTATGTAAATTGCTTCAAATTGTTCTGCTTC